>JAOTWM010000308.1 GCA_029862885.1 Gammaproteobacteria bacterium | reverse complement strand
GCCCATCGTCAACCAACGCCCGAGACGTTTGAGCAGTTCGTCGCCGGCAATATGCCCACAGGTATCGTTGATCACCTTAAATTGATCGAGATCCATATACAGCAACGCGTAAGCGCCGCCTTGTTCTGACGCTCGCTCCAACACCGTCCGTAAGCGCCGCTCAAACTCGCCACGGTTCAACAACCCAGTAAGAGTGTCGTGGGTCGCTTGATAGGTTAACTCCTCAGATAAGCGACGCGCTTCAGTCATGTCCTCGCAAGCCACCAATACATGAGCGTGGCGGTCCAACGCATCCACCACACGCCCCGATTCCCGCACCCACATCAACGAACCGTTTTTCTTAATAACCCCGAGCTCCCAGCGATGTACTTCGTCCGGCGCATCTACACAGGAATTGAAATATTCTTGAAACTGCTTATCGTCCTCGTGAATGCCCGCTGCACTCAACCCCACCAATTCATCGACGGTATAACCGAGCTGCGTCGCCCCAAAGCTATTCACGGACTCAATGACGCCGTCCAGTGAGATCGTTAAAAACATTGACGGCGTGAAATCGTAAAACGTACGGAAACGCGCTTCGCTGGCACGCAACGCCTGCTCGGCCTGGTGACGCTCGGCGATTTCGCTCTCCAACGCTTCGTTCGCATGGACCAGCTCAGCGGTGCGTTCGGCGATACGGCGTTCTAACCCCACGCGGGCGTCCTGCAACGCCGACACGGCCCGCTTGCGGGACAATTGGGTGCGTATCCGCGCGATCAAAATCGCGTAATCGATGGGCTTGGTGACGTAGTCGTTCGCACCAAGCTCAAGCGCCTGCACCACATCTTCGATGTCGTGCTTCACGGTCACCATAATGACTGGCAGCTCGGTCTCCGCGTACTGGGCGCGGATTTTTTTGAGAACGTCCATTCCGTTCAGGTCCGGCATAACGATATCAAGGACGACGAGATCGAAGGTCCGCCCGGCAATCAGTGCCACGGCCTCGTTACCCCCGGCAGCCTCGGTAATCGCGTAGTTTTGCTGTTCCAGAACCGCCTTCAACAGTGCTCGGCTGGTAGGTCGGTCATCAACAATCAAAACCGAAGCAGACTCGCTTTCAACGAGGTCCGAATGCACATCGAAATCGTTCGCCGCCGCCACTAGCCCGGATAGTTCATGTGCGAAGCCCGATTCTTACTGAATCCGAATAGGACAAACTGTGCGACGGCCGAGGCGCCCATTTTTTCGGGCAAGCTGGTCAAATATTGCGACGATTCTAAGTGCATGGTCCGCTTCGTGAGCTTTCCGGGTAGGCTGTTTCATAGAGCACCGGTGCGAATACTGGCAACAACGCCCGCCGCCCCGACGCATCGTGTCGATTAGCGGGCAGCGCACGCGTCCCCGCCACCTCGCGCCCGCGACGTGGGGTCCGGGCGCGGGAGCTTCGACGAACGTTAATCCAGTCGCTGCTGGGGTTGGTTCTTACGTTGGGCGCGAATCAGATAATCCATATGCCGCAGGTCGGAATCGCTCAATCCGAGCGCGGTCTCGACCCAGATTTCCACCGATTTGCGCATATCGTCGTAGTCGATCGGAGTTGACTGCTGCACGAGCCGGCGTAATCCGGCTTCGCCATGAGCCTGTTTCGAATGGCGGCGTATGTATGAGTACACCGCCGCTTCACCCTGCCCGTCCTCAGCAACTATGTCGATGACACCCATATCGTAAAGATCTTCTGCGGTGTAGGTGCGGCCGCTCAGAATCATCCGTTCGGCCTGTACCGGAGTCAATCGGCGAGTTAGTAATTGGTATGCACCCATGCCCGGGAACATATTAAACATAACTTCCGGTAGACCCATTCGCACGGAACGTTCGGCAACCACGACGTTGGCGGCCAGAGCAGCTTCAAACCCGCCGCCAAGCGCCGTGCCCTGCACCAGCGAAATCGTGGTAACAGGGAGTCGGTAGTTGGTCACATTGGTATGCACGAGATCGACGCACTCCAGCGCGTAACGCGACAGCTCGGCCTTGTTCTTCGCTTTAATAAGCCGCTGAAACAATTCGAGGTCGCCGCCCAGACTGAAAATGCCGGGGATATCGGATGCAAACACCTGATATCGTGTCGGGTTAGGGTGGGCGGTCGCCATTTCGTTGCGCACGCGCCGTTCGACGTCCATCTGAAACTCGCGCAGACCCTGGATAAGGGCCGGAGTGAAACGCGCGGGACACGACGCCTGCAGGCGGGCCCAAATGATTCCGAATTCGGAGTCGTAGTCGGTCCGATACAGCCCACCCGGTTCAACAACATTGGGCTGCTTGCCGACAGCCGCTACCGCAGATTTGTTATGATATTGGAACGATGATTGCGGTGCGCTGGAATCGGCCCATAGAGCTGGTGACATAGCCATTATTTTCTACCTCTCTGTCGCTAGTATTATGTACCGGGGCACCGGAACCCGCCCAACCGGGCGTCCAAGCCCCTTCAATGCACGGTTTCACCGCTCCCGCCTATCCGCTACTATACCAAAACCGATGTTATGCACCATACCGCCCATCGACACCACGATCAGCATCGAGATCGCATCGTCAATCTTCTAGCTAGAGGTAAATCGACCCGATGTCAGTAGCCGCTCCGTCAATTCTTGATCGCATCATCGATGCAATCTCGGAAACCCTTGATATTAAAGCAGAATCCATTAAACCGGAGTCAAGCATCATGGACGAACTCGCGACCGATTCACTCGAGCAAGCGGCGATATTCATCGCGCTTGAAGACGAATTCGGAGGAATCATTGAGGATGCGGATATGGCTGGGATTCACACGATTCAGGATATTGTGGCATTTATCGAGCGTCGCGATTCGCCTGCTGAGGCTTGAGGTCGGGCACTACCGGGTGCCCAGCCGGTGGCGTTACGTCGACCGGAATTAGGCATAGTTTCCGCGCCCGGTCGCCCCATCGGCGGCGACACTGGCGCGATGCCACGCCAATGGCTAGGCCAGTGCAGCCTCGGACTGGCGCCAGCCTCGCAGCCGTCTATACTGGGGATAGACCAAATGAAGTCTGGCGCCGTATAGTTAGGGATTCGCTGGAAGAGTTCATGCCCCAGTAAGGCGGGTTTGACGATTCGGAGCACGGGACGCGGGACCTACGGGTTTCGTAATAGCGGCGCTTGCAATGCCCTAGGAGTAGTCACTCCGACCCGCGTTGCCAGCAGTCGAGAGTCCTGCGACCAACCGACCACTTGGGATTGTATCAAGTGGTAGTCGGAAGGACGGCGCACGAGTACAAGAGAACGTGCCGTGAAAAAAAGTATTGCTGCGGATACCGCGGCATCTAAAGACTTGGCCGTACCCATCAATTGGGTGCGCGCGCGCCTGCGACAGTGCCCGGACACCGAGCCCGAACAGGCCTTGATCCGTGTGGCGGTTGGGTTTGTCGTCTTGAGTTACCTGTACACTCAGGGCTTTTTCGAACGCTTCCCGTCCAACCTCATTGCCATTTCGTTCGCGGTATTTGCTGTGGCGTTGTTGGCGGCCATCATCGCCCATCCGGTCAAATCCGTCGCGCGGCGGGTGGTGAGTATGGTCGCGGACGCCACGTACTTGTCGTACGCGGTTTACGCCGCCGGCGTGGCCGGAACCCCGTTGTTTGTGGTCTACCTCTGGGTCACGTTCGGCAACGGATTCCGATTCGGTCTGCGATATCTGTTCGCATCGATGTCGTTAAGTACGGCGGGATTTCTCATCGCATTTACCGCTGCGGGTTACTGGGCCGAACGCCAGATGGTCGGTGTTGCGATCGCCGTAAGCCTAATCGTATTGCCGCTATATGTATCGAAGCTGATTAAGCAATTAAACGCGGCCAAGAAACGCGCGGAAGACGCGAACCACGCCAAAACCGCATTCTTGGCGAATATGAGTCACGAAATTCGCACGCCGCTCAATGGCGTGATCGGTATGAGCGATCTGTTGACCACCACCAAACTCAACGCCGAGCAGCGCGAATTTGCGCAAACGATCCACGCTTCGGCGCATACATTATTGCAATTGGTTGAGGATATTCTCGATATATCCAAGATTGAAGTCGGCAAGACTGCAATTGAAAATATCGACTTCGATTTATACGGCCTCATTACCAGCATAACAAAAATGCTGGCGCCTCAGGCACAGCAGAAATCCATCGCGCTCGATACCAGCATACCGTCGGATATACCGTTTCAACTGAATGGCGACGCCCATCATCTGCGTCAGGTTCTAATCAATTTAATCGGAAATGCGATTAAATTCACCGAAACGGGCGGCATTGAAGTTCGATTGACCAACACCGGCGAGAGCGATGATAGTGTCGCCATTCGATTTGAAATAATCGACAGCGGTGTCGGCATGTCTGAACCGGAGCAGCAACGAATCTTTGAAAGTTTTACCCAAGCCGACGAATCCACAACCCGACGATTCGGCGGAACTGGACTCGGCACCACAATCAGCAAACAACTGGTCGAGTTACTGGGTGGTAAGATCCAGTTACAAAGTGCTCCCGGCCAAGGAAGTCGCTTTTGGTTCACATTGGATTTTGCGCGACAGCGTGGCCGCGAGTCCGGAATGCAGGCCAATGACACGCAGCTACATAATGCGAACGCGTTGTTGTTACATCGATCCGGAGAAGACCTACAGACTCTCAACGACTGGATTTCCGGGTGGGTCAAAAATACCGCGAGCGCCGGCAATACGGCCCAAGCTCTGGCCCGTTTGATGACAATGGCAAACGGCCGGTCGGCGTTTGACGTGATTGTCGTCGATCATGAATCACTGGATATCGACCCCATCGACTTCGTTTCGACCGTTCGCGCCGAGCCAAGCTTGCAGGACGTGGCATTGGTGTGGACCGGACCACGCCTGGAAAGTGTGTATGAGGATCAGCTGATGAAATCCGGTTACAGTGCATTGATTCATACACCACTGAACAAAACCCTGCTGTTTAACAGTTTGCATCTGGCCTGCACGCGGAATCGAGCATTGGAAACGGATGCGATTCCACAACTTATCGACCGTTATCGGAAATCGGACCCACAACGATCACTGCGCGTGCTCGTGGCAGAGGACAATCCGGTCAATCAGACAGTTACGTCCTTGATCCTGAAGAACGCAGGCCACCGCGTCACGATCACCGCTAACGGCCAGGAAGCGTTGGATGAATTGGAGAAGCACGAATTCGACGTCACCATCGTGGACCTACAAATGCCGGTCATGGGCGGCATTGAAGCCTCGAAGATGTTTCGCATGGCCTATACCGACCGTCATTCGATGCCGTTCGTTGTGTTGACCGCGAACGCAACGACGGAGGCACTGCGAGAATGCGAAGAAGCCGGAATCGATGCCTTCTTGACCAAACCCATCGAAGCTAAGCGCCTAATTGATACGCTCGACTCGCTGATTCGAGGCAAGACGACCGGTCAATATGTCAGCGCCACCGCTTCCAATCCGGCGGTGACATCGAGCACGAGCCGGGCACTTGATGCCGACAAGCTGCGCGACTTAGCCGCCCTGCACCAAACGCCAGACTTTGTCGATGACATCGTAAAGGTGTTCATCGGAGATACGGAAGAACTACTCACAAGCATGCAGGGGTCGCTCGACAGCGGTCACTACCAAATCTATAAAGACATCGCCCATGCCTTGAAGGGCACAGCCTCGAGCGTCGGGGCCGTCAAGCTTTGTGACTTGGCCGCTCTAGGAGCGCAATTCGGCATGAGCGATTTTCCGGAACGCGCTCATAACGTCCTGGTGAAGTTGGATTCGGAACTGCAAAAATTTAGACATGAATACAGCAACTACGTTGAACGCCAATCCGCTAGCACCCGCCACTAACAACCATTATCCAACACGCGTAGCCTCGCTCCGAAGTTTCTAAAGCGACTCTAACCCAGTCACAGGTCCATTATTCCGGCACGCTTTACCGCCAAGTGGACGCTTCTTTACAAAATCATTACGGCGGCATTCGCTGCACTCGCTCCACCCTGCGAAGTCGATATGTACTCACCGAATTTGAGTTCACGTAGGCCGATGTAATGGTCTCCTCCCTCTTTATTATTCGGCGTCGTAATGCGCCATGATGGGGATGTGTTACTTCCATCAACGAAAGAAGAAGGAGACCGAGATGCAGATTACAACGATGGGCTTG
>JAOTWM010000307.1 GCA_029862885.1 Gammaproteobacteria bacterium | reverse complement strand
TATACAGTTCCGCAAACACGCTGACGTCGATGCGCCCGGTATGGTCATCCAAGGTAAGAAACGCGATCTTCTCACCCCGCCGAGTATTGAGAGTGCGAAACGCCACTACCAGGCCGACGACAACAATCTGCCGCGCAACATTGATATTGAGTTGCGCCAATGCCCCGGCACCTAGTTGGGCTAGTTCACGCCGGAAACGATCCATCGGATGACCCGTAAGGTACAATCCGAGCGTCTCTTTTTCTGCCTTTAAGCGCTCCTCGTCAGACCACGGGGTCACCGGCCGTAATTCTGCGGCCTTCGTTGTTGTCTGCACTCCGAACAGATCGGATTGTGCAATGTGGGCGGCCTCCTGTTCAGCGACATTGATCGCAGTTTGCAGATTCGCCGACAAGGTAGCGCGATCAGACCCCAGTGCATCCATCGCGCCGGCTTTGATCAGCGACTCCGCGACTCGCCGATTCACACGTTTGCTGTCGACATGGCGGCAGAATCCCACCAGATCCTCGAAACTTTCGTGCTGTTCACGAGCATTCAGGATGTTGTCGATAGCCGCACTGCCTATACCTTTAATGGCCCCTAATCCGTATAAGATTTCGTTCTCCCCAACCGGCATAAATTCGTATTGGCACCTATTGATATCCGGTGGCAGAATTTGGATGTCAAGATCACGGCATTCCGCGATCAAACCGACAATCTTGTCGGTATGCTCCATATCCGCGGACAAGCATGCCGCCATAAATGCCGCGCGGTGATGTGTCTTAAGCCACGCGGTTTGGTAGGTGATCATCGCATAAGCGGCGGAATGCGATTTGTTGAATCCATACCCGGCGAACTTTTCCATTAAATCGAAAATATGAGTCGCCGTAACCAGATCCACGTCTTTATGTCTGGCGCCGTCCAAAAATATCTGGCGCTGTACGGCCATCTCCTCCGGTTTTTTCTTACCCATCGCGCGCCGTAGCAAATCGGCCGATCCGAGCGAGTAGCCGGCTAAGACTTGTGCGATTTCCATCACCTGTTCCTGATACAGGATTACCCCATACGTCGGCTGTAGAATCGACTCCAGTGCCGGATGTGGATAGCGAATGTGATCACGCCCATGTTTACGATTGATAAAATCTTCGACCATTCCAGACTGCAACGGGCCGGGACGATATAACGCCACCAATGCGACGAGGTCCTCAAATCGATCCGGGCCGAGACGCTGAATGAGTTCGCGTATGCCACGGGATTCCAATTGAAATACGCCCGTTGTGCGACCTGTCTTTATAAGTTCATAGGTCTCCGTATCGTCAGTGGTTAACCTATCGAGCGATATCGGATTGCGCCGCTCTTGCTCCGCCTGCTGGTTCACGAGCTTCACGGTTTTATCGATGATGGTTAAGGTTTTGAGCCCAAGAAAATCGAATTTCACCAATCCGACCGCTTCAAGATCATCCTTGTCCATTTGGGTGACCGCCTGTTGCGTGTCACGCTCGCAATACAGTGCCGTAAATTCAGTCAGCGGCGCCGGCGCAATGACGACGCCACCCGCGTGTTTTCCAACATTCCGCGGCAATCCTTCGAGCAGTTTGCCAGTATCAATAAGCTCCCGGACCTCATCATCCGTATCGTAACGTTCCCGTAGCAGAGGTTCATCGTTCAGCGCCTTATCCAACGTCATACCGACCTCAAACGGGATAAGTTTAGCGATGGTATCGACGTACCCGTAGCCGAGGCTCATAACTCGTCCAACGTCCCGGACTACGGCGCGTGCCGCCATCGTGCCATGCGTGATTATTTGCGCGACCTTGTCGCGGCCGTATTTTTCCATGACATATTCGATGACGCGGTCCCGACCTTCCATGCAAAAATCGATATCGAAATCCGGCAGCGAGACCCGTTCCGGATTGAGAAACCGCTCGAACAACAAGCCGTGTTCAATGGGATCCAGTTCAGTGATGCCAAGGCCGTACGCCACTAAAGACCCGGCACCCGATCCACGCCCTGGGCCGACGGGAATCGAATGCTGCTTCGCCCAGTGAATAAAGTCAGCGACAATTAGGAAATAACCGGCGAAACCCATATCGATGATGACATCAAGCTCTCGCTCCAAGCGTGCGGCGTATCGGCCGTCGGTTTCAGGGGTGGTGTCAGCGCTCCGCCGCCGGCTCTGCAGCCCTCGCGTTGACTGCTCACGCAGTAACGTTTCGACATCACAGTCCGCGTCGACCGGGTACTGTGGTAGATAGGCATGATCGAAACCTAATGTGACATTACACCGACGCGCGATTTCCACTGAATTGTCGAGTGCCTCGGGAACATCGGCGAACAGCCGTGCCATTTCTTCGGCGCTGCGCAAATATTGTTGCTGGGTAAACTCGCGCTGCCGCCTCGGGTCCGCCAGCACTCGGCTATCGTTGATGCAGACGCGGACCTCATGGGAGTCATAGTCAGTAGTCTCGATAAACTGGACTGGATTAGTCGCCACCAGCGGTGCTTGGCACTGAGCCGCCAGGTCCAACGCGGCTTCGACGTAGTACTCCTCGCCGGGGGCGCCGATGCGCGACACTTCGACGTAGTACCGGTCTGCGAATAACCGCCGATAATTATCGAGTACCTGACGAGCTTGATTGTCGTTGCCGGCCGCCACAGCAAGCCCGAGTTCGCCTTGCTGGCCTGCGGATAACGCAATGAGACCTTCTGCATGATCCTCCAACCAAGACGGGTCTATGCAGGGCTTCCCTCCAATAAAGCCACGTAAGTACGCATTGCTTAACAGTTGGCACAGCCGCCGATAACCCGAGTTATCGCGACACAATAACAGTAACCGCACGGGCCGATTCGGCTCACCGGCCTGCCGGATCCACACTTCCGCACCGATTAATGGTTTCACACCCTCGTCTACACAGCGCCGATAGAACTTAACGGCAGCGTACATATTGCACAGATCGGTCAATGCGATTGCCGGCATCGAACGTTTCCGTACGGCGTTCACCAAGTCGCTGATCCGTGCAATGCCGTCGCTCAGAGAATACCCCGAATGAACGTGAAGATGTACGAATTGATTCACAATTAAATACGGTGTTTCAGCCGGTTATAAACACTATCTCAATCTATTTATGAACTTATATGCAATTCGGTAGACATTCCTTGACACCCTTGAAGGTCCTTCTATGAATTCGACAATAACCCAGCGATCGCAGTGCATATCGGTGCTTAACGGTGGGATACCCTTTATTGGCGGCGAATTCGTACCCTGGGTAGATCGCGTCCAAGCGTTCCATTAAATGATCCCGATACACCTTCGCCAGTATCGACGCAGCGGAGATTACCGCGACGGTCCGATCACCGCCCACGACAGTTTCGACAACAAATGGCAAATTTGGCGCACGATTGCCGTCGACCAACACTCGGTGCGGCGCCCGGGGTAACCCCAAAACGGCGCGTCGCATTGCGAGTAGCGCCGCCTGTAATATATTAAGTCGCTCGATCTCCTCGACGCTCGCAACGCCGATGCACCATGCATCGGCTACGGCTTTGATTTGCCCGGCCAACATGATCCGCCGGCCGTGACTGAGCTGCTTTGAATCGGCGATGCCCGGAACGGATGCAGCGGCATCGAGCACGACCGCAGCCGCCACAACGGGGCCCGCCAATGGCCCCCGACCCACCTCATCGACCCCCGCGACCAAGGATACTTTCGACGCCTCCGGCATCACGCTCTCGCGATTAAAGCCAAAATGGCCTCCGCCGCCCGCCGATTGGCATCGCGCCGGAGTTCGTCGTGGATGCCGCGGAATTTCTCCACACAAACGCGTGTTTGTTCCGGATTATCCAGGTAGCCCAACAATGCCCGCAGCAGATTGTCGGCGGTCGCATTCCTCTGAATAAACTCGGGCACCAGCGGCTCATCCAACAGATTATTCGGCATCGAATAGTGCGTAACGCGCCCAAATAACCGCACTAACCCGTAAGTTAATGGCGAGACTTTATAGGCCACCACCATGGGTGTGCGCAACAACGCCGCTTCAAGAGCCGCGGTCCCGGATGCTAGCAATGCGAGATCTGCCGCCGCAATTGCCTGTCGTGAATTGCCGTCAATCAAATTCAAACGCGCAGCGCCGGCAGTACTGACATAGCCCTCGAACAACTGACGGGTCGCGGCGTTCGCAAACGGCACGATGAACTGCGCATCTGGCTTAAGCGCCGCAAGTCGATTCGCGGTGTCAATAAATAACGGCCCCAACCGCCGCACTTCGCTGCCACGGCTACCCGGTAATAATGCTATAAGTGGTCTGCATGCCTGTATTCCGAGCCGATCGCGCTCAACTGCAGGATCGATCTCAACTGCGACCTGGTCGGCGATCGGGTGCCCAACGTAAGTAACCGGCACATCAAGACGCCGATAATAATCGGCCTCGAACGGAAACAGAGTTAGCATGTGCGAGACCGCCCGGCGAATCTTATGAATTCGATAGCCGCGCCAAGCCCACACGGTAGGACTTACGTAATGCACGGTCGGCACGCCCGACGCTTTCAAACGCGCCTCCAGCCCAAGATTAAAATCCGGCACATCGATGCCGACAAAAACATCCGGTTTGTCACGCAAGTATTCGCTCTTCAGGGCTCTGCGAATTGCTAGAATTTGGAACAAGCTGCTAACCAGGCCATCGAGTCCCATTATGGAAATACGATCCATCGGAAATAAACTGCGGACGCCTAGTTGCAACATCTTCGGCCCACAAATGCCGACAAATTCAGTTTCCGGCGCTCGCTCGCGAATCGCAGAGACTAACCCGGCCCCCAACGTATCTCCGGAAACTTCACCGGCCACTATCCCGACACGCATGGTCAATCCGAAAATTGCATCGACGGAGTGGCTGTAAGGTTAGCGAATTATCCCACGCTGGGAATTTTTCAAAAAATCACTAAACAGTTGCACTTCGGCTACCGGCGGTTGCGTGGCATCTACGGCAGCGATGGCAGACTGCAAATCTAACTGTGACCGGTACACGGTTCGATAGGCACGCCGCAACAATACAATGACATTGTCGGCAAATCCTCGGCGTCGTAATCCCTTGACGTTGACGCCATGGGGCGTGGCCGTATTTCCAGCGGCAATAATAAATGGCGGAATATCTTTAAGGCATACACTGCCGATCCCAGTGATACTGTGGGCGCCGACCCGACAATATTGATGGACCAGCGTAAATCCGCCCAAAATCGCATTATCCTGGACCGCGACGTGGCCGGCGAGGCTCGCACAGTTCGCAAAAATTGTGCGATCGCCAACGATGCAATCGTGCGCGACGTGTACGTAAGCCATTAGAAAATTATTATTGCCAATCCGCGTAATGCCACCGCCTTCCGCAGTCCCTCGGTTAAGAGTGCAAAACTCGCGGATCGTATTGTCGTCGCCAATCTCCAGACGCGTGGGCTCCCCTTTATATCCCAAGTGCTGCGGCGCGTCCCCGACCGAACAGAACTGGAAAATTTTATTGCGTTGACCAATACGAGTGTGTCCACGGACCACGACGTGAGGACCTATCCATGTGCCTTCACCGATTTCGACATCGCCCCCGATAATGGAGAACGCCTCGACGGTAACGTCATTCGCCAGCTTCGCATCGGGATCGACGACGGCACGTGGGTCGATCAACTACAGCTCCTTATAGGTAAACATCAATTCGGCGCTACAGCACACTTCATCGCCTACGCGAGCCACCGCGCCACATTTCCAGATGCCTTTTAGTTTTCGTAACATCGTGGCCTCGATCCGTATTTGATCGCCGGGCTCAATTTGTCGTTTAAAGCGAACTTTATCGGCACCTGCAAACAAATATACCGCGTTGGTGCTGGCCCGACGCCCAAGCCCAATGCTGGCCAGAATCGCTGACGCCTGGGCCAGTGCTTCTAGAATCAGCACGCCGGGCATTACCGGCCGGTATGGAAAATGACCCTGGAAAAACGGCTCGTTGATCGTTACGTTCTTTATCGCAAGCAATGATTTGTCGGCATCGTGATCCAGAATTCGGTCAATCAACAAGAACGGATAGCGATGCGGGAGGATTTTCCTAATCTCGTGGATATCCAGCGGCTTCAATGGCCTACTCCTTCAATAATCTATTGCTTGAGGCGCGCTTCGAGCGCTTTAATACGTTGCGCCAATGCGTTCAG
>JAOTWM010000019.1 GCA_029862885.1 Gammaproteobacteria bacterium | reverse complement strand
TGAGTTCAGCCGTTGTTTTCTTGACCGTGACACTCCCAGCATCTACATTTTAAGCAAGGCGATAACGCCGCTCGCCCGAGCCAAATCAACCAATGCCCAACTTCATTTTGGAAACTGCGCACCTGCTTTTGGTGGCCGTTTTGTTCGCCTTAATCCTCGTTGCTGGGCGAATACACGGGTTGGGCAAAGAAAGAAGCTGGCGCCTTGTCGTCATAGGTTGCGGGTTGGTCGTGATCGGCAGTGCCATCGAGGTGATCGCTCACATTTTCAGTTGGGATCATTTTTTCATATTCGGTAGCACAATCGCCGGAGGCACTCTCGAGAATATCGTCGCTCATATCTTCGGCTTCAGCCTGATTTTTTTTGGCCTCTGGCGGTGGATTCCAGCTATTGGTTCGTTGCGAACAGAGCAGCGACGGCTCGCTCGGCGTGCGAGCGATCTCGAGTCCGAGATCGTACAACGGTCCGCCGAAATTCAAATGAATAACGACGAACTCAGTGCGCAACTGGCTGAAGGTGAAAAGATACAACGAGCGCTTGTACATAGCACAGAACGGTTTCGAGATTTCGCATCGGCCGGGTCGGATTTTTTTTGGGAAATGGATGAAAATCTGTGTTTCTCATATTTTTCGGAACGTTTCACAGAACTTTCTGGTGTGTCCCCCGCGCTTTTGTTGGGAAAAACCCGGCGTGAGCTATTGGAACAGAACGACCCAGTCATCGACAAGGTTACGACGGTGGAATCGTGGCAACAGCATATTAGCGATCTGGAAAATCACCTGCCGTTCCGCAATTTTGTTCATCCCCGCTTACATGCAGACGGCGAAATTTATTATCTGTCAATCAGCGGCAAACCCGTTTTCGATGGAAACGGAAACTTTACGGGATACCGTGGTGCAGGGTCTGATGTTACAGAACGCCGGCGGGCCCAGGATGCATTACAGCAGCTGGAGGAGCGCTTAAGCGCCTTTATTGCCAACTCGCCCAACGCAATTTCCCTTAAGAAGCCGGACGGACGTTACGTTTTGGTTAATCGACCGTATGAGCGAATAATCGGTGCAACTAACGACGAGATCAGAGGGAAGACATCCATCGAGCTCTTCGGTAAGGAATTCGCCCAATCTGGGACAGCACACGACCAGATCGTGTTGGAAACGGGAAAGGTCGTCGAGCACGAGGAGAAGCTCCATCTCGAGAGCGGTGAGTATACGTGGCTGACAGTCAGGTTTCCGATCTTCGACTCGGTTAAGAATATTACCGCTATCGGCGCTGTCTCTACGGATATCACAGAGCGCAAGCAGGTCGAGAGCCTGAAGAGCGAAATTATTTCTGTCGTTAGCCACGAACTCAGGACACCGATGACGTCTATTTTTGGCTCACTTAGTCTGATTTATGGTGGTATGCTCGGCGAACTTTCCGAGGAACTTGCAGAGGTCGTGGAAATCGCGTACCACAACACCGACCGTCTGATTCGCCTGACTAACGATATTCTTGATATCCAGAAGATCGAGGCCGGAAAGATGATATTTCGAAACGAGCCGCTCGACCTTTGTCACCTAATCGAACAGTCGATTGTGGCGAATCGACCATATCGTGAGGAAAGGCGCCAACACAAAAGAAATGCGGAGTTTCACGAATTCGACGTCAAGATCAAATTCGATAAGTCCTTGCCGGATGCCAAGGTGTATGCTGATCCCGATCGTCTTGCCCAAGTAATGGATAATCTATTATCCAACGCTGCGAAGTTTTCACCGCCCGGTGGCACGGTCGAGATCTCAGTGTCGCGTCACAACGGTTCACTGCGGGTTGCCGTCAGTGACCAGGGTCCCGGCATTCCGGCGGAGGCTCACGAGCAGATTTTTGACAAATTCTTCCAGGTCGATCGCTCCGATTCCCGTGAAAAACATGGAACCGGACTGGGCCTCAGTATCTGTCGTGCAATCATCGAGGAGCTTGGCGGCACAATAGGTTTCGATCCGGAGGCCCCTGTCGGCGCGACATTATATTTCGATCTGCCGGAACACCAAGAGATCGAAGTCGACAACAGTCGCGAAATGGACACCGGCATTTTAGAAGAAACACGGCTTACCGCACCATGACCGCAGGCGCCACCCATTTTTTGGATCCCGGGACGTTGCCTCGACAGAACGCTGTAGTCGATCACTTGGCTCGCCCAAAAAAAGTGAATCGACAGCGATCGCCCGCTAGTATAGATCTTTAAATCTGCCGCCTATAGCCCTGCCGTGACACTGCCCCCCTTAACCCGAATTCTTTATGTCGAAGATGATCCCGGGATTCAGGCCGTCGTTCGAATCGCGCTGGAGCGGAAGGGCGGCTTCACGGTCGAGCTGTGCGACGGTGGACAAAAGGCCATCGAAGTTGCCCCTGGGTTCGCTCCCGACTTGATACTCCTCGACGTGATGATGCCCGGCATGGACGGTATCAGCACGTGCAAAGCGCTCCGAGCGATTCCTCAGACCGCGGCCACTCCGGTAGTCTTCGTCACCGCCAAAATCCAACCGTATGAAATTAAGAGGTACCATGAACTCGGAGCCATGGACGTGATTCGCAAGCCGTTCGATCCAATGACGCTCTCGGAGACGATCACAGATATTTGGGCTCGCCACCATGCCATCGGATGACGTTGTCGACGAAATTAATCGCTGGAGTCGTGAATTTTGCGAACGCATCGTGGCGCAGTTGGAAATCGTTGAGCGGGCTCGGCAACAGTTAGGCGAAGCCTGCAACGAGAGCAACTCGAACGCGGCGCTTAGGGACATTCGCGCGCGCGCCCATCATTTAGCGGGTAGCGGGGGGATCTTCGGCTTTCCCGAAGTGAGCGAGGCTGCCGCGCCGCTAGAAGAGTTTATCGACGCTATCGTGGATCGTGGAGCGACAATATCCGAGGCGCAGGGCGAGGATCTGGATCATTTGATCGAAACACTACGCAATGCGTGCTCGAGAGCCGTTGTCGTGGCTAGTGACCCTGCTTAGGCGCCGTTGTACATCATCCCTTAATGGACTTCGCACTCGCCGGTCACCAGCTTTTGGCGCCCCGCAAAAACTGCCACCAACCCACTACTCGCCAAAAGTTGTTGATCTGGCGATATCCAAAATTCTCGAGCACCGCGGTGCCGGTGAGAATCAACAGATCCGACGGGCGCGGGACGCGCCGCAGTTCGAGTTCTTCGAGAATCAGCGAGCTGACACTAACAAAAACCCCGAAGATGAAGGCGAGCGCGAGAAATGCGAGGAAGTAGGCCAAGCTAAGTAGTCCCAACGCCCACAGTGCTGGAATCAGGAAATATCCGATCAGCTCGATCGGTGGTCCAATCACGTCCACAATCAAGATGTTGCCGAAACCGAGCATGCCCACACGGCCGTACCGTGGGTTAAACAGCATCCGTTTATGTTTGAAGAATGCCTCTAAGGCTCCCCGCTGCCATCGTGCCCGCTGCCGGCCGAGCTCGCCCAGGGTGGTGGGCACTTCGGTCCAACATACCGGTTCGGGTATGTAGGAGATCAAATAGTCAGCGCGGTGCTCGAGCATATAACGATGTATCTTTAGGATCAGCTCGAGGTCTTCGCCCACGGTATCGTGACTGAAACCTCCGACCGCGACGGCAACCTGGCGGCGGAATAGGCCAAACGCTCCGGATATGAGTGTCAATGTTCGCAGCTCACTCCAGGCGATGCGCGCCATCAAGAACGCGCGCAAGTATTCGACTATTTGAAACAGTGGAAGCATCGCTTTCGGTAATCCGAGTTCCATCACCCGGCCTTCCCGGACCGTGCAGCCGTTCACTACGCGGATCGTGGCACCGACGGCCGCAACGCGGTCGGGATCCTCTAGAAAAGGCTGGACCGTCCGCAACAATGCGTCGGATTCGACGATCGAATCAGCGTCCATGGCGCAGAACAGAGGACGGCGTGACAGGTTGATGCCGGCGTTCAACGCGTCAGATTTGCCGCCGTTCTCCTTGTCGACGACTATCAAATCAGCATGGTGCGGTGAGCCATAGATGCCTCGGATGGGAGCGTGCCGCACTTCCTGTTCATAAGCGCGTTGAATCGGCCGAAGTTCAAACGCCTCGATGAGCGCAGACAGCGTGCCATCTTGGGAGCCATCATTGACGACAATAATGTCGAATACCGGATAATGCAGCGCCAAGAGTGAGCGTACGCTGCTGACCACCGAAACCTCTTCGTTGTAGGCGGGAACCAATAGAGAGATCGGCATTGTAATATCGCTATAGAGTCCCCACAGCCGCTGCACTTTCGATACCGGCGGCCGGTGCCGCAGCGCCCAATACGCGATACCCAGCTGCACAGCGTATATAAGGTTTTGTATGAATCCTAAGGCGATGATGATCGCCGAGATGAGCACTGCCGCGGCTTGCAGATAGGCGTAAGCCGGGGCACTCGGGTCGGTCACGCTAACGATTCCTTTTCGGCAAGCACTAACCCGGCAACGCGAGCCGCTTCCGACGACATGCTGGCGCTGTCGCGGAGCCTCTTAATTCCGGTCTCGCCCAGTTTGTATAACGCCTCGGCGGAGCGCAGTCGGACCCACCAGGAGTTGTCGTCGAGCCGTTTCAAGAGCAGCGGAATTGTGTCAGTAAGGCCAATCCGCCCCGCGCAGGTTGCTGCGGTGGCGCGCACCGCGGCATGCTCGTCATCTAGCCCCCGCATTACCGTTGGCAGAGCCTTCGGATGCTCAAGCTCGGCCAGCGCACGCAACGTCATCACGCGTACGTCTTCAGAATCATGGGCAATCATCGCGCTTATCGCGTCGATGACGGCAAAATTGCCGCTCCGCCCGAGCGCGTCGATTGCTAAAATCTTAGCGGCGGCCGGCACGTCATCGTCGAGTAGTTCGACAAGCTCATCGGTGTGTTTACGAGTCAAGTTGCGAAAGATTGTGCGCAGGACCCGCGAGTTTTCCACCGTGCCAATTTGCAGTTTATCGACCAACACTCGTACCGGTCCGATCGCACGATGTTTACTCAGCGCCTGGGCTGCCAACAAACGGACATCCGGATCGGGATCGCCGAGTAAATCACGAATCCGATCGAGGACGGGTGGGTCATCGACCAGTGAAAGGCCGAATATGGCAGCGGCGCGCTTGGTCGCGGTCCGGTGTTGCAGTGCCGAAAGGTGAAGCTCGATAATCCCGAGCCGGCGTAGTAATTCAATCAAATTTTCGCGATCGCCGCCGCGAACCGAATACAGTAAATCTGCGACCAATTCGCCCATTAGCTCGCTTCCTTGCCCGCGTGTGTATTCGCGCAAAACGTCGAGTGCAACGTCGCCGTCCAGATAACGCAGTATGAGAGGCGTTAGCTCGGCTCGGATCTTCGTGTCATGTCGTCGCTGCCGCATTAAGGTCACGCGACGCACGGTCAGTGCGAGCATTATGACGATCGAGACGGCGGCCAGAGCAACCGAAACCACCCACAGAAGCTGGAGAAAATTCATCGATCGATGCGATCAGAACCGTAGGGAAACTCCGACGTTGACGGACTCGCGGATGTAGGCGTCTTCACGATCTTCGTGTGCATAATCCAACCGTGTGCTGACTTGGGGAGTAAACCCCATGATGACGCCTCCGAAAATGGAACGCGTATCGACCGTTCTATTGGCCTCGGTTTCAGGCGCGTCCGCTAGCCCGGCGTAGAGACGGACCTGCTCGGACGCTTGCCCATCGGCGCGCACCGACCATCCGGTAACATGCCGATCCGTTTCATCCCAGGTATTAATCCACTGCGCACTTAACCATAGACGACCCGTCAAAAAATAGAGCTGCAGACCGGGTTTTATTGTGGTCACATCGCCGGTGCTGTAGTCCGCGTGCTTGGCGTCGATAGTGACAACGGTGGCCACTGGCTCGTCTTGTCCCTGGCGCAGTTGAATGGCGCCGCCCCCCAAAAGCGCGTGACGTTCACGGAAATCAGCCGATTGCGTTAGGCCTAAGTAAACGTAGCCGCTCGACCGATCGGATATACGGTGATCCACTCCGGCCTGCAGATACGTGTCGGTCCGTTCGAACCGCTCGCTGAGTTCAACGCGTCCGTGTACCACCGTGTTCGGTGACACCCGATAGCTGATCTGATTGAATGATTCACGCCAGTTAGGGCGTGATTCGCGTGAAAACCAACTGTACGAGCCACTGGTATCGAGTTGCCATAACAACGTGCGCGGCCATTCACGGCTCAACCGTTCGGCGACCTCCGCGGATATCGGATCGATGGTTTGTGCACGGCGATAGCGGGATTGAGCAAGGTCATACTTGCCCTGGGCGGCATTGACGTCGCCGAGGCCGAGCAAAGCCTCTAGATTTTCGGGCTGTTGTTCGAGAATGCTGGAGAATATCCGTTCGGCACGCTCCGTATCGCCCACGTAGTAAGCCACGCGGGCACGCAGGTTCAAGGCACCCACGTTGTTGGGTTGATCGGCGAGGATTTGCTCCACCAGCGAGATGGCTTCGTCACTTTTGCCCTGCCACGATTTAATCCGGGCGATGGCAATTCGCAGATCCGTGTATTCCGGGGCCAACACGAGTCCCCGCTCCAGCGTTTCGAGGGCCTCAGCGAATCGTTGTTCGAATCCATAGAGCGTACCCAACAACAGGAGTGCGTCGACGTTCTCTGGTTGCAACGCCACCGCCTGCTCGAGGCGCGGAATGGCTGTCGCAATGTCGCCCGCCCTGTGTGCTTCGAGGGCTTCATAATACAACTCGATGAACGTCTGACTAATCGCCGGAACGGAAACGGCAAGTAGCAGGGTAAGGTTCATCAAGATAAACCTGGCCGTCCGCCACGATAGCGATGCCTGAATTGTCACGAGGGTGACAAGCGAGCCGCGCCCTAGCCCTCGAGGAGCTTCTGGACGCGAATGAGAAATTCTTCCGCCATGAACGGCTTGACAAGATAGTCTTGTGCGCCGAGGGAAAGACCCGCAACCACATCCTTTTCAAGCTTACGCGCAGTGAGCATCAACACCGGGATGCTATCCGTTTCGGAAGATGCCTTCAGCCGATTCAACACCTCCAGACCGTCCATGTCCGGCATCATGACATCCAGCACAATGAGATCGGGTTTTTGCTCGGTTGCCGCCTGCAACGCCTGTAGTCCATCGGGTACGGCGATGGTGGTGTGATTCTGGCCTTGCAGCTTATGTTCCAAGAATCTAAGCAGCAGTTCGTCGTCGTCGGCGATGAGGATTGAAGCCATGCCTGACCTACTTGTTTATTTTCATGGCTCCGCCGCAATTGTTATCACGACGCGCGTTTAGGAACCCGAACACACAATCGACGGTGGAGCCGATATGCCAACGCACAGATTAACATGAATGGGGAGCGAGTGGCGCGATTAGAGGCCCTGTTTGGGGAGGCGTGCTGGCGAAGCGTAGACGGGGAACGGACGAGGCGGGATGTTGGAATTCCATCCGTGCCCGGCGAGGCGGCGAGTGAAAAAACGCTTGACGAGGCAGTCCGCGAAGCCACGAGTCACAGTCGTTACGTGCCACTGACTCCCCGCATCGTGGCGCAGGTGTTTGGCGTGCCTATATGGCTACGATTTTCGGGATCGTGTTCTGGAGCCACCAGATTGGCAGGGGTGTGTAGGTCGGCGGTTGGTTTTATCGACCGGCTCGTACGGCCGGATGTGATGGATAGGGGTGGCGTTCGGGATCGCCGCTGCCGTTGTGTATTTGTCCATCAACAAACGGCCGCTGTGCGTTTACTAACCCGAGCACATAAGAAATCGTAAACGGTACCGTCGATTGCGCCGTTGTCGGTCAGTGTTGGCAGAGACCGGGCGCTTGCTTCAGCGTACGTCGGACGCACCGATCGGCCTCCCATCGATCGACATAATTAAACCAAGGTAAACCACCGCCTTTGGCGGTGAGACGCGAAGAGGCTCTGCCGATAGGACGTGCAGAGAAGAAAATGGCCTCCTTTGAACCGGCCAGTTCTAGAGGAGGCCATTATGAGAGAGTGGCGAAGCCAAGCTCACGTTAAGCATTATTGCAAATATCACGTTGTATTTGTGCCGAAGTACCGAAAGAAATCGATATATGGGACGCTGAGAAAGGATATTGGAGGGATATTGCGGGAATTGTGCTGCCAGCAAGGAGTGGAGTTGATCGAGGGCTATGCGATGAAAGATCATATTCACATGCTGATGATGATACCGCCGAAGTTTAGTGTGGCGAATACGATAGGGTTTTTGAAAGGAAAATCGGCGATACGGATATTCAGGGACTACCTCCAGGTAAAGCGAAACTTTACGGGGCGCCATTTTTGGGCAAGAGGGTATTGTGTAAGCACAGTCGGATTAGACGAACAGGTAATCCGGGAATATATTAGAAATCAGGAACGAGAAGAAAAACGCCAGGAGCAAATGAGATTAGCAGGATTGTAACAATAGCCCCCTCTGGGGGCTTTCACCATACTACCCGCTCTGCGGGTAGTAGATGATTCATGCAATTGCGGTCTGTGCCACCGTCACTGTGTGCGTTTTATCAACCACGGTCGGTAACTTTCGTACGAATGGATCGCGAAGCCCTGAAAACTCGAGAATTGACGGAGTTCGCCCTCCGTATGCCGCGTGACTTCGCGTAAGTCTTGCAACGTTTTTCGATCGAACGTGATCTTACTCGACGGGACCGCAATAGCCCGAGTCTCGCGGAGCAGCAGTGCACCGTCGGCAGGCACCTCCGTACCCTCGGGCACCCAAGTGAGTTCAACCCGTCGCTCGTCGACTTGTGTGATCAAGAGCGCGGATCCTCCACCGTTCGTGCCAAACTCATAAATCGTCTCATCGGGCAACGTCACCGTTTCTAAACCCACGAATACCTTTTTCCCTAAGCGTGCGGCATAGCGAAGTTCATCCGTGGCGTGGGCAATCACGCCGTCGGCGCCGTAGGCGATGGTCCGATAATCCATGATGCCCACATTATCCACGACATCGAGAATCCGTTCGCTCATCGGGCGGCCGTCAACGGCGGCTGTAGGTTCAAAAAACTCATTTAGGCTATCGAACCAAAACGGAATATCAACGCCAAAGGTGAGGCCGGCCTCGTGCGCGAGCAACTGGGATGTTTCCAGCAACTCGAGATACTCCTTCAGCACCTGTTGTTTTTGGATACCGCCGAAATTGGGCAGAAGATAGGGTTCATTGTCATAGCGGATGCCGTCAAAGCGTTCTGGCGCAGGCACCGATTGATTATGTCGGATAATCTCTTGAATGAGGGCGATCACTCGCCCATGCCATTGTCTTAGAGCGAATCGCGGATCTCCATCGAGGGCATGAACCTTGATGCCTGCCTGATGGAGTTCGGCAATGAGGTGTCGCATGGTCGATGAGTTCCATGAGATTTTCCATCCGCCGTTCTCTTTTCTTGCCGTATAGGGGATTTGCACAAAAAGATCGGTGATGCCTTGATTCGTACAGAAAGCGAGCAGTGTTTGCAGCTCTTGTTGACTCGTTAAAATCGTTTCTGTCTCCCATAACCACATCGCCTTGTCGAGGGAAGAGTAGGTGACGTTGTCATCTTGCGCCATGGGTATAGGAATATCCTTTTTACGCGTAAATGCGAGATCCCTAATAAAAACTCGCCCACTTCGTTCTCCTTGCACCTGAAACACGATGCTGGCAAGTTGCTTTTGGTCCAGGCGAGTTGTCAATGGCGAAAGCGGTATCCAGGCCCGCTGCCAGCTCGTGTCGATCTTTCCGCTGGGTAGAAACGAGGCGACATCCCCGATCCACAGCGAGTCTTCTTTTTTCTCCCAAATTCGGTCGGCCACTTGCAGAGCCAAGTCTTCATCGCCTTTCTCTCCGCGTATGGCAAAGGTCAAATAAGCGAAGGGACTGATATCCAGGAAAATCTGTTTGGCGGGAGGCGCTTTAAAGTCAAACAGGTGGGTCCAAAAACCGGCAAACCCCGGTTGTTTATTTATGTAGGAAAACGTGAGCGCCGGTGCTCCATCCGGGGCTTGTTCGATGACCACTGACGATTGCGACGGACGTTTTGCAAACCCATTGAAGTAGCCGCCCAGTCGGTTGACATTTCCCCGATTAAAGTTACCGACAACAAACACGTCGCCTTCAAAAGAAGGAATGCGACCTTGGGTGCCTTTGGGTTCCCTAACGACCGGCCTTTTGGTGCGAATATCGTAGATGACCATCTCATCACCACGCTGTTTATGCACGATTCCTAACGAAACGAAGCCTATCTGTGCACGGCTCGTTACGCCCCAATCGGCGAGGGAAATTGGCTGGGAGGGGAGGGATTGCGCATAGGCAGTGAGAGCACCGAGACCATAGACCATAACGATGCAGGAAACCCAAAGATATCGTAATGCTGTGTGGCTCATTATTACGAGAAATGAATTGATATGGATGGCAAAAACACCATCTTTTTAATCGGCTTTAACTCAAAGTGGGCTTACGGAAAAAGGAGCATAATTCGATCTCCGAGCGGTCGAGATTGTACTGCGATCGGTTCGCCGGCTGCGTCGAAAACTTCCGGAATCAGTGCTCCCGGTTGCGATTCCACCACCAAGGCCTGGCCGGGCGGGAGTTTCTCGTGATTCAAGTTGAGAGCAATCATCGTTTTGCCGTTTTCACCGATGTGGACTGCAGGTCGCAACAGCGAGCGGTCGGCCCAAAAACGAGCCATACTCCCGACACCCCCAATCCAAATCTCAGGCCGTAGATGAGTTGCGATCAGCCGGCGCTCGGTTTCGAGCTTGTAAGTCGTGTCGGTAGGATGGATCAGCAGGGTGGTAATCGCACCGTTTTCACCATTGGCGCGGATAATCTCCGTCCAGTTGCGAAGCGCGATGTGTTGTGTCTCCGGTGTAAGATAACCGAGCGAATCATCGAGGGTTACGGGTACCACCACGATATCGCTTTGTTCCGCAACCATGGACCTGCGGCGAAACCCAAAGTAAGGCAAGTTGGTCAGTACGTTCTGTGCTGAGACGCTGGAGTCGAAACCGTATCCCGATTCTTCCAGGACACGTAGCAGTTCGTTCGGAAAGCGCAGATAACCGGCGCGGAAACCGATCGTTTCCTGCCCCAGGTCTCGATCAAGCAATTGCTTGCTAACTCGTATTTCTCCGAACAAGGTGAGTTCAGTTGGTGCATAGGTTTGAAGATCGACCTCGGGCGAACCTACCGGAAACTTATCGAACGTCGCCGAATGGCTAACGGAATGCGATTCAACCTCGAAACCCATAGCCCCGACCTGTTTGATCCACTCCGCGCGCTCCGCTGTGTAGTAGCCGATGTCAGTGTCGTCGTCGAAGTACTTGGTGGTAACAAAATATGTGCTACGAACCCCGAGACTTGCTTCCATTTGCGCGAAGATCAAAGAGTTCCGGAATGACTCGCGTGCATCCACGTCGTGTGAGAGCACCAATGCGGTCTCCCGCCCTTCGGGCACGGTGTGCACGAGCAGGAATGGATGTACGTTCTCCTCATACAACCCGCGTAACAGTAGTCGGAAGACATCTCCTGACGGCTCGAACGCATTGATCCACTGACGGGCCGCTTCGAAGCTCCGCGCAAGTTGGGGCAGTAGCGTCGTCTCCTTGAACCCCAGCCCCAGGGCGTATGCCAAACCGCGGCCATAGGGGTGGCGGGTTAAGGCCGCCGCGCCATTCTCGTATTGCGCGAGCACGGTGGTTCCTCGACCGGGTGTGTACTGAGTGGACCACACGGTTTCGGCGTAAAGCAGCGGATCGCCGAGCGAGATGGTGAGTTCCTCGGGGCGGTTCAGGTATCGCGATGCGGCATCACCGCGGTCGGTGAATTGCAGGCTGAAGTTTGTTTGGCTGGTTGTTGCATCCGTAAGCCCGAACAGTGGAAAGAACATGTTGCCTCTGACCTGAGTGGCCAACAACACGCCCCCTTGTTCTACATAAGCGTACAGCGATTCTCGCTCAGCCGGTGTGAGTTCAGTGTTGGCTAACGTGCCACCGGCGACTACAAAAGGCCGACGCGTAGCTTCTTCAATATCACTCGTGGCCACAAACGGAATGCCCTGTATTTCGAGGGAATTACGTAGCGCGAGCTGCTCTTGCCGGGCGTTTGCACTAGAACCCACCTCGTACACCGCAAGTCCCCACTCTGCCGTCGAACGGGCCGCTCCCATACTCGGGAACATTGCGACTAGTAGGAGGATTCGAACGATCAGCTTGTGCTTCATTCCCAAAATTGCGCGGCCAGAGGATTGCCGGCCATGGCTTCGGTCACCAGAATCAACCACGCCGAGGCGGCTACACCGGGCGCACTGGTCATTTGGTAAGGGACTTCTTTGGAAGCATAGCGCAAGCCACTGTTTTCGACCTGTAGCGCTCGCAACCGTTCCACTATCTCGCGCGTCCGCTGCGTTTCACCCATGCGAAGATAGAGGAGTGCGACCCCCAGAGTTCCTTCCGACCACACCAGCGGGATCTCTCGCCATTGTGTGTTGCCTGGATTCGGAAAAAAGTAATTGTCAACATCTGCGGTCATATAAATTGGATGGTCGAAATAAGGACGGTAACCCAGCACATCGCCGTCCTGCGCACGGTAGAACTCTTCTGCGGCTTGCAGCGCAAGGCGGGCTTTTGCGGTTTCCCCGGTCGCCCGGAGAAAAAGCGCGCCCCATGAAGCACAATCCAACGCCTTTACCGTATCGGGCCCTCCGGAAGGGTGGATACCTCGATTAAATTGACCGATTTCTTCATTCCACATGCCTGTCAGTAAACCTTCCGCGATCTGATCGGCCACCTCGTCCCACTGGTCATCCTCGGTCAATCGATGCAATTGTCGGAAAAAAAACCAAGCTGCGATGTTGTTCTCCGAACTTGTCGCCATTGCCGGCTCGTCGAGATAGATTTCTATGATTTCATCGGATTCTGCGCGGTAGGCAAGCTCAATCGTCCCGTAGCCCAATCGTAACAAACCGTACCGTGACTCCCCCGGATCGTTAGCCTGTAGCGAGCGCAAATAGTTCGCCAAACGCACAGCCGTCTCGCGAAAGAAATCCCGCTCCTGCCAGCACCCGCGGTCGTCAGCATCGCACGGTGGTGCGTGCGTCAAAAAGAACGCTAGAGCGTAACCCACCCACGATACAGCACCCGTACGGACAATCGCACTTTCATGATAGTTCTCGTCGGGCCAGGCATTGGCGGTGTTGTAGCTGAACCAGAGACTGCCATCGGCGCGTACCAGACGTGCTACGGCGTACAGTGTAAAGGCCGCCGCGTCGATGTCGCCCGTAATGAGGAACGCCAAAGCGGCCAATGCGTTGTCATAAGTCGCTGAGCGGTGGAATCCCTGCGGGAAATCTTCGGGCGCAATGTCGTAGCTGACCACGAGTCGGCGCCGCCCGGGTTCCGGATTGGGAACGATATCGTTGGGGGTAACCTGTCGCTTTAACCATTCAGCGTTGTCGACGGACCAATCATGCAAAGAAATGTCAGCCGATACAGGTTGCTGGGCGTAGGTGGCTCCCGGCGTGAATAGTAAACCACACGCTATTAGGACAAAGGTGAAATATGGGTAGTGCCGCATGCGATTGCCCTAAATTATAGCGGAATTATCGCCGTTGCGAGAAAGCGACGAATACAGTCGGTACGGACTCTCCGTCTAGATTCGATTTGCTCAACGTCAGGCATTACATCTGTATCCTTAGTATGGGAAGCGAGGAATGTATCGGGGGGGGCAGTCGTTAGCCAACTCTTGATTATCTGTGATGGGATTGTTAATCGACAATTTGTACGCAAGTAATGGGGCGCTACACAATCAAGAACAATCATTTAGAATGATCAGGCTTATCTCCATTTCAATTTGCAGGTCACCTGCCGTGACCAGTTAAGGTCCTACATGCCAATTGCCGCCTATATCAGATTCGTCGCTGCGAATCGCAGGTTCATCGCTTTCGGATTTTTGATGGCATTCGCATCAAGTTTTGGACAAACCTATTTTATTGGAATTTTTGGGCCGAGCATCCAGATGGAATTCGGCCTGAGCCACACGACATGGGGCACCATCTACATGGTTGGTACGCTGGTGAGCGCAGCCTCATTGCCCTGGACCGGCAGACAGATCGATCGCCTGGATCTTAAGCGCTACGCGGTATTGGTTTGTTTGCTGCTGATCGTAGCCTGTGGATTCATGGCCATCATCAACGGTCCGGTAGCGCTCGTCTTAGCCATCTTTCTGTTGCGCCAATCGGGTCAAGGGCTGTCAAGCCACGTGGCGGTCACCAGCATGGTACGCTACTTCGATAGCAGCCGCGGCCGCGCCATTGCGATTGCGACGCTCGGATTCGCAGCGGGGGAGGCGTTCTTGCCATTCATCGCCGTGTTGGCGATTGCGGCTGTAGGTTGGCGTTGGTCTTATGGTGGTGTCGCCGTTCTGTTGTGCGTGGGTTTGATTCCGACGGTGTTATGGTTGCTAAAGGGACACGACAAGCGGCATCGCTTACATCTGGAGAGGCACGCCCAGCCGACCCAACACGGCGGCAGCCTGGTCCGATCGTGGACGCGGAGGGAAGTGCTGCGTGATACTCGGTTTTATTTGTTGCTACCGGGTCTCCTCGCACCGTCCATCGTGCTGACCGCGATGTTCTTTCATCATCTCAATCTTGCCGATGCTAAGGGTTGGACGCATGCTTGGATCACCGGCAACTATGTTGTGTACGCGGCGGCCACCACCTTCACGTCGTTGGCATCGGGCCCGCTGATCGACCGGCTCGGGGCGGTCCGGCTGGTCCCCTTTATGTTGGCGCCGCTTGCCGTCGGCATGATAGTGGTCGGAGTATTCGATAGCGGGTGGGCGGTTTGGCCATATTTCATCCTGGCTGGGATTAACGTTGGCATTGCCCACACCGCCGTCTCAGCCATGTGGGCGGAGATGTACGGCATCACGCACCTGGGCGCGATTAAGAGTCTGGTGGCGGCGCTCCAAGTTTTCGGTTCGGCGTTAGGCCCCGTGACGATGGGCTCACTAATGGATCTTGGCGTATCGATCGAAAATGTTTGTCTGTTGTTTGTGGGGATGGTCGTTGTCGGCGCCATCCTCATTCGTGTGGCGCTGCCCGGCCGGTCGATCCCCCGCTAGCGCTTCTTGATCGGCGTCTAAACAACGCTACTGCACTCAGCAATTCGATATGATTCGTTAATGCGATCCAATCGCGAATAATTCGTTTCCGCTTAGGGGCTGTTATCCAATAACTGTCTCCCGATCTGTCCCAACCTATCATTAATATGGGACGAGTATTCAGCGGGCACACCTAAGGAACCTCTGCAAAAGTCATGAACGATCCATTTGGGTCCAAAATAATCAATCTCTGTGTTGCGAAACGCAAGCAATAGCTGGGCTATTACTTACGTTCCACGCCTTGATCTTGATCATTTTGAATCCCAACTTGATTCAGCCAGACTTATGCAGAGGTTCCCTAACAATCCTCGCTGGGTTATTCGGTTACTTGATTAATCGGATTGCCTTGAAAATACTGCACCAAGTTATTGGTTGCGATATCGAATAGCCTGTTAACGGCTTGTTGGGTATTAAATCCGACGTGTGGGGAAATGATCACGTTGTCCATTGATGTGAGTGGATGATCTGCCGGTAAGGGCTCGTGCCAAAACACATCCAGCCCCGCGCCGCCGAGTTTCCCCGAATTCAGTGCATCGATCAGTGCAGCTTCGTCGACCAGTTCTGCACGTGCCGTGTTGATCAACAATGTGCCCGGTTTCATCTGTGCGAACGCGTCGTGATCGATTAGGTTGGCGGTTGCTGTGGTGTAGGCAGCGTGCAACGAAATGACATCACACCGCTCGTACAAGGTTGCCAGTGGCGCAAACGTGACGCCATGTTTGGCGCCGCGTTGGTCCGACATGTTTCGTGTCCATACTAATACTTCCATGCCAAGTGCCTTACACAGCCGTGCGAATGTTTGCCCAATCCCGCCGAATCCAATAAGACCTATCGTTGTGCCACTCAGTTCGAAACCATCGATCGACTGATTCCACTCGCCTTTACGCAGTGAGCTATCGAGCCGTGCGAGGTGTCGTGCCACGCCGAGCAACAGGGCCAATGCGTGCTCGGCGACGGTATTATTGGAATAACCCGGACAATTGCAAACGTCAATGCCGCGTTCACACGCCTGGGCTAGGTCAACAAATTGCGCAACTCCAATCCCTGCGAATGACACGACTTGCAAGTTTTTTGCTTGACGCATTACATCGCCGGGCATACCCCAACCAAGCAGGATGCCGTCGGCGTCGTGGATTCGGGCAACGAACTCGGCGTTATCTACCGGCCTACCGGTAAATATTTGAAATTCCGCAAACGCACGCAGTCGGTCAAAAACTTCGATGTTTCGCTCAACTTCCGAGCGCTCGGAATCCGGGTAAACGATTTTTATTTTATGGTCCAATGCGCGAAGTCGGATCTAGAATCAAAGTGGCCTCATTTTAGTCGCTTCGCGGAACTCTCGGGTCGCATTACAGTGCGGGAAATCCCGTTTCGGCTCCTCGACCTGCAGGAACTCGCATAATGGTGCCCACCCTTGCTTGACTTCGTATACCAGAAGGCGGGGCGCGGGAACACTCTGGCGCACAGTTTCGATATGGGAACGAAAAACCCCCAGAACGTAATCTCTATTGTCGACACCGCCGGGGAAGACGCGGTCGAAAATGAGGTCGTAGGTCATCGAACGTTGCGGGTTGTCCCGCGAGCCCTCGTCCTTGAGTAACTCGAATATAGTATTCGACATGCTCGTGTACCACTCATCCGGGTCGCGCACCGACAATAGCACTTTGGCGTCCGGATAGACCTCGAGAAGCTCCCTCCAAAAAAACGACGCGGGCCAGTCGACCACCGCGCGATAGCCGTCGAACAGCGCACGCCAATCCATTGGTTCGTTTCTTACCGCCGCATGCCAGATCGCCGGGTGCTCGGAATTCTGCTTGACTTCTTCCATGTGGTAGCACGGGGCAAAGCCGATTTGTTCCAGCGCAGCCTTAACGGAATAAGTACCTGTGCGTCCAAATCCGGCTCCCACGATTGATAAGGCCATGAAGGCTCCTTTGCTTAAATTGCGACTATCGGTTACTTCTTGTATGTCGGCTTGGCACACTATATAGCAGCTCATAGTCGAAGAGAAATCTGGCGCCTATTCGGTGTTCCCCAGCGGCGGTTCAGGGTTGGTGGCGCTGAATGATTTACTTGACAACGCTTGTGTGTCTACTCAACATGACGTCAAATTTGATTTGACAATTCGTCTAATCGTCGTTCGATAATTAGGTAGAGTTGAATTCCGACATGGGGCAAACAGCGCATGTATCAGACAACCATTGCGGGTAGCCTACCGAAACCCAACTGGCTCGCAGAACCGGAAAAATTGTGGGCGCCCTGGCTGCTCGAAGGTGCGGATCTTGAGCGGGGGAAAATGGATGCCGCTCTGGTTTGGATGAGTGAGCAGGAGGCAGCAGGGATTGATATAGTCACCAACGGCGAGCAGTTTCGAGAGCATTTCGTACACGGATTTCTTAAGCACATCGACGGAGTGAACTGGAATAAGATGACGACGATGGGCATTCGAGACAATCGGTACGATGCTGAAGTACCTACTGTAACCGGGCCGTTGTCTCGGCAGTGCAAGATCCACAGCGATGAAGTTGTGTTTACGCGTGCCCACACTCAAAAAAAACTCAAGTTTACACTGCCGGGGCCGATGACGATTTGTGACACTATTGCCGATGAGCACTATGGTCGTCGTGCCGATATGGCCATGGCGTTCGCCGAGTTGCTAAATCAGGAAGCCCGAGAATTAGAGGCACTCGGAGTCGACCTAATTCAGTTTGATGAACCGGCATTTAATGTATTCATGGATGATGTGAGCGAATGGGGAATTGCCGCCCTGCACAAGGCGGCCGAGGGCCTGTCGTGCAAGACCGCAGTGCATGTCTGCTATGGTTATGGCATCCAACAAAATATCGACTGGAAGAAATCACTAGGTTCGGAATGGCGTCAGTACGAGGCGATATTTCCCGCTATTAATAACAGCCGGATCGATCAGGTTTCGTTGGAGTGTGCGAACTCTAAGGTGCCGATGTCATTGATCGGATTGCTCAAGGATAAAGAGGTGATGGTCGGCGCTATCGATGTAGCCAGTCTTACGGCAGAAACGCCGGAACAAGTGGCAGCGGTAATTCGTGAAGCCGGGGATTTCGTCGCGGCCGAACAGATTATACCTTGCACCAATTGTGGTATGGCGCCATTGCCCCGCGATCTCGCATTGAAAAAGCTTCGGGCGTTAGGTGCTGGCGCAAGACTAGCCGCAGGTATCGTCAAGTAGTCAAAGGTTCGTTATACGCCAGTAAAGAACTATCAAGATACGACTATGGATTGGCAAAAAACACGTCGGCGATTTCGTGCCCAACTAAGTAGCGATCACTGCGTTCATCCAGGGTCGGTCTTTGACCCGATTTCGGCGAGGATTGCCGAGGATCTCGGTTTCGAGGTGGGAATGTTTGCCGGGTCGGTGGCTTCGCTCACGGTTCTCGGCGACCCGGACCTGATTGTCCTTACCCTGAGTGAATTCGCCGAGCAGGCTTATCGAATCTGTCGGGCGGGAACGCTGCCAATATTGGTGGATGCAGATCATGGTTATGGCAATGCGCTTAACGTTAAACGTACCGTCGAGGAACTCGAAACCGCTGGTGTGGCCGGGTTATCCATCGAGGACACCGTACTCCCGAGACCATTTGCTTGCGGCGATAAAACTACCCTGATTTCGATCGCGGAGGGTGTGGGCAAGATGCGCGCGGCGGTGGCGGGGCGCCAGGACCCGAGCCTGGTTATTGCGGCCAGAACCAGTGCGGTATCGGTCACTGGACTGGACAACGCACTAGCGCGAATAGAGGCGTACCAGACTACCGGCGTCGATGCAATCTTCCTGATCGGCGTCAAGCAGAAGCAAGAGCTGGAGAGCATTACCAAAGTTTGCCGGTTACCGCTGATACTAGGTGGAGCCGGACCCGAAATAATGGACCTTCATTACCTCGGGTCGATGGGAGTTCGTGTTTGCTTGCAAGGCCACCAGCCTTTCATGGCTGCGATCCAGGCGGTTTATAACACCCTCAAAGCACTACGAGAGGGCACCCGGCCGACTGACCTCGATGGTATACCCGACAAGAAATTGATCGAGAAGTTTTCCCGCGCGAAAAGCTATGATCGCTGGATCGAGGAGTTTCTTGAGTAACTATAATTGGCCTCCGTCACCGAGGGCACGGGAGCCACGTGGTGTGAGTGAGTGATAAGTTATCAGTGACTCGTCTGGCAGTGGCCCTGGGTGCTGAGGTTCGCGGCCTGTCATTAGTAAAGGCGACGACGGACGATATTGCCACTATCAAGTTATTGTTTTTGGAACATCTCGTGTTGTTCTTTCCTGAGCAGTTCTTAAATATCGATGCGCACGTTGCATTTGGCCGCCACTTCGGAAAACTGGAATCCTATCCGCATCTAAACAATCCTTTTACACAGCATTCCGAAGTCTTTGAGCTGGCGGCAAGTCATATTATTTTTTGGAAATGCTCTTTTCCAGTAATCGCAGTGACAGAATCGCTTCTGCCACGGATCGCTGGATCGCGTAATACAAACCGACTCGACCGTCAAACAATCCTCGTTTGACGAGTAGACAATAAAAGAACACCGCTATTGGGGAAATCACGATAAGCTTTCTGATTTTGTCCGCGATACTTAGTTCTCTCCACTGCTTGTTCCACAGCAAGTCCGTTTCAAGTTGCATATATTTGTCTTGCGCCCTAAGCCAACTCGACAATGGCTTCCGATCATCATGAAGAATAGACATTTTGAGGCGACCGACATCACCGTCAACTTGTACCCTTTGGGTGTGGCCGTCTTGAATGTAAATCGCTTTGTCTCTTCTATATAACACTGTAACTGGCGCGTACAGGGTTCCCGACAATGGCTTGCCTAAAACACAATAACGAAAATTTGCGCTATATGCGTCGGCCGCGCGTTCTTGTTCGAGGTGGTCCAGCTCATTTACTAACGCGTCCTCCAAAATATAGTCTGCATCGAGAGCTAGCACCCATTCGGAATATATTGACGTCTCGCTAATCGCGAAATTCCACTGATTGGCATGGCAATCGAAATCCCGCTGGAATAACCTGGCCTGGGGATACTTTTTTATCAGCTCGACAGTGTCGTCTGTACTATAGCTATCGACGATAACGATATCGGCCGCCCAATTCAGCCTATCCAACGATCTTTGAATGTTGGATGACTCATTGAAAGTCAGTATGACGGGGGTAATTTGATTCAGCATTTACCTACTGTGCGTAATTAACGGAAGCTCTGTCAAACGTGCCTGTAGTCGTCACCATTGTTGGCCGAGGAGTAATTTAAATTGACCTCGATCTTAAGGGAATTTGTGGGTGTAGCACAGTTTCTAGGAGAGCATTGCGTGGTAGACCGCCGCTTATGTTGCAACCTTTGTTGGAATTCCGTTGAATGCCCCTCCAGTCAATAATTTACCTGGCTTGCGGTCGGTGGCTGGTTTATGTGCCGAAATCGGTGCCGGCGGTGGACCAGGTGAGATTCTTGAGCGTTGGATAGTAGATCACACGCCAGCTTACGATTTGCCCATTGTTTATTCGTCGCCGGTCGCAAGTAATACGTCCTAAGGGAATGGTTTTGACGCAATTAATCAGATCTTAGCGAACGGCTGCGTTACGCCCTGGGTACGGTAGGTGAGCCAAGCGGCGTGATATCGTCCCCGGGAAACGGAGTTTTGGTAGATTACTATTTATGCTAAGCCCCTATCGATGCTGCGGCACCGGCCCGGAGCATATCCGGATACTTAAAGAGCAATTGCCGCGGCAAGAGCAATTGCCGCGGCGATTACCGGTCTGAATTCGATGGGAACTAGATGGAAGACGGGATGACAACGTTGTCGATACAACGTCAACCAACGTGGCGATTAGGGACTTGCTCAGTTGATTACATCGATTGCCGCACCTTTCGGAGTGTCTCCGCTAATCTTACCCACAGTCGATGGGCAAGCTGAACAAACCAGGATTAGGTCCATCTCGGCTCGCAATTCAATGTAGTCGCCGGCTTTTGCCGCCGACGTTTCATCGTGTAACGCGAGCGCGCTATCGACCGTCGCATGCTCAAAGAGATTCCAGGGGCATGGCACGTGAGTTAACGTATGGCCTCGCCGAGCAATCTGCTCTTTCAAGTTATCCTGACAATTTGGCGATAGAGCGGCTGAGCCAAAATACCGATTACTGCCGTAACTACAGGCCGCGTGCAGCGTATCGTGCTGCCCGGGCGAGGTGTCCTCGATTATCGTCATCATGAGATTAAATTGGTTGCTGACGAGCACGTCGCCCGGTCTGAATAAGAGCCGATAAATTGCCGACCGACTGTGTTCCATGGAGAGGTATTCTGGCCAGCAATTTGCGTTGAAGGCCCACGTATCGACGACTTGCCCACCTTCGGTATTTATGATTCGGCAATGCTGATCTTTCGATAGTGCGATGGAGACCGCTTGGGTTGCAGGTATATCGCTTCGTATCGTCACACCTAGTCCTCCCGATGTTCGTGAATATCAACAGTGCTGGCGTTGCCGACCGCGACTGCTATTAACTTGCCAAATTGTCTATTTCATGCCCGCGGTGTTACCGTCCCCGGTAATGCGGCTCCAATAGCGAATTGTTTCATCAGCCTGTATTTACCCGGCGTGCCGGCATTTGAGCTATACCGGTCTGGGTAGTCGGTATAGCCTTCCTCCCCGTCCTCATACTAATGTACGCCGGCCGTAGACATTGAGTTTGATGCCTTTTCTGGTTCGTTATCATTTTGAATCCCAACTTATTTCGCCCAAACTTTATGCAGAGGTTCCTCAACGTGATCCGGAAACGGATAGCAACGGCTTGTTGAGAATTGTTTTCGAAATTCGATTCGCGCGGTCGATGCATCTCAGATGCAATTCTGAGATAGCATCGCGGCTGCTGTAAACTAATAACACGGAGGTAACCAATCCTCAGATTGTTTAGGGGATCTCTACAAAAGTTGTGAGCGATCAACTTGAATTCAGAATATTCAATCTCTATGTCGCTGACGGGGACGTAGGCGAGGGGTGTGAGCAGGAGTCAGACTCGAATTTAATGCAGAAGCAATTGCCAGGGTATGCGGTAGCGTTTGAGTGTGGTTAGCATTACAGGTTGCACCGCAATTAGAGATGTAATCCGCGTATGACGAGGCGGTCGATAGGTCAATAAATTGTTACTGGGATTGCAGCCAGGCATCGAATCGCTGGGTCAGGCGATCTCCGGTCTTTGCATACCATTCGTAATCCTTTTCAATTGCGCGCTGAAAGTTAACCGCGTTGTTGGGCATGTGTGGCCGCATGTCTACCCCGGATTCGTAGTGGGTGTCGACCAGTTTTGCCGCAGATTTACGCGTGGGGCCATAGGCAATATAGGCGCTGAGTTCCGCCATACGCCATGTTTCGGTCGCAAATCGAATAAACTGCATCGCCTGATTTCGTCGTTCGCTGCCTTTTGGAATCCCCCAGGTCGAATAGCTGTACAACTGGCCATCCCAAATGATGTTGATCGGCTGTTTGTCCTCCATCATCGCGTTGAAAAAGCGGCCATTGAAGCCGGATGCCATCGCCGCCACGCCGCTATTTAACAGTGCCACTGGCTCTCCAACGTCGGTCCACCACACGATGTGTTCGCGGATGCTGTCGAGTCTCGAGAACGCGAGGTTCAATCCACGTTCGGTGCTTAACAGATCGTAAAGATCTTCTCTCGGTACATTATAAGAAAGCAAAGCCCATTCCAGATTGGCGACCGGGTTTTTTTGCAGCGCGCGTTTGCCGGGAAATTTTTCAATGTCAAAAAGATCTCTAATCGTCGACGGTTTTTCACCGGGGAAGGCGCCTCGATGATATGCGAGAACGACGGATGCGATATTGTGGCTCACGCCACATGGGGTTAAACCGCCGTCAATAAAGTCATTTCTCGCCGCCGTGCCGTCCGGTGCGGGATATAAGATTCGATGATCTATGGTCTCCAGTAAGCCTTTCTCGCAGGCTGAAATATTGTCTGCGAATACCATGTCCACCACATCCCATGTGACTTTGGCGTTGCGCACCTGATCCTCGATATCGTGCAACCCACCCTGGTACTCGCGTAAGTCGATGGTAATACCGGTTTCCGCAGCAAAAGGAGTAATGTAGGCTTGTTGCTGACTGGCGGCATACGGCCCACCCCAAGAAACGACGGTCAATGACTCGTTGGCCTGTACGCCGCCATAAGCAATCAGCGTGAGCGAAATAGACGTTAGAATCGTAATCAGGATGCGCATCAATTAGAGCCGTGTTCTTCTGCCCGCATCTGTGTAATGGTATCGAGATAAGCTTTTACTATCGACGCTTCGTACACAACGCCGATCAGAGTGCGATGCTCGTCAGAATGCACTACGGGAATGCTTTCGCCGACAAAATCCTCCATGGTATTCATGGCGGCCCATATTGTTGTCGATTGCGTAAAGACCAGAGATTCGGTCCGGGCGAAAGGTCCAACCGCTTGTTCAAATGATTGACCAGTCTGTTCGAGGTTCAGCAACTGCATCAGCGTTAGCATACCGACATATTTCTGTTGCTCAGATACCACGTAGGCTTCTGTATTGGAATCAGCCAAAAGTCTTTTCTTAGCCACGCTCAGCGTATCGGTGATCGTAAGTTGGGTAAAACTCTGCGTCACATAGTTCTCGATGGTGCGATGATCGAGTACAACTTTATCTCGGCCAAACGACAAATCAAAACCGTGGGACTTGAGCTGCACATCGAACAGTGAACGGCCAAATACGCGATACGCGACAACATTGGAGAATACGACACTAACCATGACGGCCGTGGTTAATCCGTAATTGCGCGTGAGTTCGAATACGATCAGTATTGAAGTCAACGGTGCACCGATGACGGGGCTGGTCACCGCGGCCATGCCGCAAATAGCGTAAATCGATAGGTCCGAATGTGATTCAACTCCGGCGATTTCGAGGCCTGAACCAACGAGCGCACCGAACAAAATTCCGATCAACAACGCAGGACTGAAAACGCCCCCAGCGAATCCAAATCCAATGCACAGGGCCGTAGCGGCTATCTTAGCGATGAGAGTGATAGCAAGTTCGCCAGTGGTAAAAGCATCTTCGATAATCGCAAAACGCAGCGTCTCCCGTCCTATACCGAGAATATCTGGAATCCAAATGGCAACAATTCCGACGCATGCGCCGGCCAACATCGGTTTGAGATATTGCGCAACATTCAGCCGCGCAGACAATTGATCGAAATACTGGATACTGCGCATAAAAATTACCGCAACCAACGCACCCACGACGCCAATCGCAACAAAACCAAGAAACTCCGGTGCATATAACACCCGTACATCCTCGACGCGGAACAACGGGTTCCGTTCAAACACAACATTGACGAGTATGTATCCAACGGTCGAAGAAACAGTGATCGGGGCGAAAGCACGTAGCGAGTAGTGGCGCAGGATGATCTCGTGGGCGAAAACGATGCCCGCGATCGGTGCATTAAAAACGGTGGATATTGCCGCGGCGACGCCACAGCCGACACCTACCGTACCCATTGATCGGCCGCTGCCACTAAACCGCGATAGGAATGCGCCGATGGTTGCGCCCATATGCGTCAAGGGGCCGTACTGTCCGACCGACGCGCCGCATCCGAGCCCGACCATACTGGCCAAAGCGGTCAATACCCCACCCCGGGAGGGAATATGTCCACCAAATCCTTGCACGGCGCGGATTACATCGGGTGGGCCATGTGGCCGTTTCTCTGGAATAAATTGCACGATTATTCCAACAATTAACCCTCCGATGGCCGGTACCAGGACGGTCGCGACTACAACCCATGACGAATCGCCGGCAATCATTTGGCTGCGTGGTGAAATCAGCAGTAGGTCGTTAAGCCAATCGATGGCTTCCACAAATCCGATTGCGGCCAATGATGAAACCGCGCCGACAACGCATCCAAATACCAATATGAACACGATTCTCGC
>JAOTWM010000306.1 GCA_029862885.1 Gammaproteobacteria bacterium | reverse complement strand
ACGAGCCGTGATAAAGCGGCTGTATTGGGCCTGAGGCCGAAGTTGCGATGGGTGGGGTCTGCGGTGGCGGGCGTCGATCCCGGGGTAATGGGTTTCGGCCCGGTGCCGGCCACGGAGAAACTGTTGCGGCGTACCGGTTTATCGATAACCGATATCGGCTTGGTGGAAATCAATGAAGCGTTCGCGGCGCAGGCACTGGGTTGCATGCGCAAGCTCGGGTTGCGACACGACATAACGAACGTAAACGGTGGAGCCATAGCGTTGGGGCATCCGACCGGGTGTTCCGGGGCCCGTATCCTGGTAACGCTGATGCATGAAATGCAGCGCCGTGCGGCGAACGCGCCACGCCCGTTCTATGGCCTCGCGACGCTCTGTGTCGGTGTCGGCATGGGGGTATCGACGCTGGTGGAATGGATCGGTGAGTAGTGGATACCAGTAGCGATTCAACACAGTCAAATCGGCCATTGACCGGGATTCGTGTGGTCGGCCTCGAGCAATATATGGCGGGTCCGTATTGCACGATGCTGCTCGCCGATGCGGGAGCCGAGGTCATCAAAATTGAGCGCCCCGACGGCGGCGATCCGCGCCGATCGATGCCCCCGTTCGCGGAGCGCGATGGCGTCAAGAAGGCGGCCGGTTATATGGGTTATAACCGCAATAAACAAAGCGTCACGCTGGATTTTCGCAGACCCGAGGGTCGCGAAGTACTGGAACGATTGGTGAAATGCAGCGACGTATTGGTGGATAATTTACGCCCCGGCGGGCTGGAGCGAGCCGGCTTCGATTACGCTACGCTCAACGCGTTAAATCCGCGCTTGATTTACGCCGCAATCTCCGGTTTTGGCCGTCTGCCGGAACGCCGCGGGCCGTACAGCGATCGCCCTGCATTCGATATTGTCGCCGAGGCCATGAGTGGTGTCATGCATCTCGTTGGTTTCGAAGACAAGCCACCGTCGTGGACTATCTATGGGATGGCCGACGTCTACTCGGGCATGGTGACGGCATACGGCATTATGCAGGCATTATTTATGCGCGAACGAACCGGCGTCGGCCAGATGGTGGACTCGGCAATGTACGACAATATTCTTGCGCTGAATGAATCGATGGTCACGTTGTATTCCGTTGCCGGGCAGTCGCCGCACCGCGGACAACCGCGTAACGCGTATCCGCGTGGCGCCTACGCCACTAAAGACGGATATGTAGCAGTCAACGTGCCGGATGATCGTATTTGGCGTCGTTGGTGCGAACTTATGGAACGTATCGATCTGGTCGACGATTCACGAACCCGAGATGGTTCGGCGCGATCCGAGCATCGTGCGTATGTGGATTCGGTCGTCAACACTTGGCTCGCGGAGCGCACTCGCAACGAAGCAGTGGAAGCGCTGAACGCCGCGGGTGTTCCGACCGGCGCCGTGCATACGGCCGAGGACGTGTTTGCATGCCCGCAAGTGGCGGCCCGGGAAATGCTTATGAGTATCGACGATCCCGAGGTCGGCACTTATCGATTCACCCGTACCCCGCCACATTTGTCGGCGGCCGTCGATTTGCCCGCCAATCCCGCGCCGGCGTTGGGGCAGGACACCTACCGTGTACTCACCGATTTACTCGGATACGACGATGACGAATTTGCTGCACTGGTGGAGTCGGGTATCGTCGATACCAATTCCAACTTGGTAGGCCGGCTAAAGGTGTAGCCGAAAGCGTGCGCATTGGTTGGATCGCGTTACCGGATGCACGGTCGTGTAATCGCTGGTTTTCGCTTTGCTCTAACCGGGCTACGATTCCCAGGCCGCACGGCAATACACGCTCCGCGGATTAAATGTTAACTTGCTGCATCGCCCGGCTTATCGATGTCGAACAATACGCCGGGATCGGGCATTGGCACCTGGCGTACGGCCGACTTGTGTCGCTCCAATACTGCTTTCGCGCCGACATCGCCCGTGAGCTGCTCGATTTCGTCAAAATAACGTCGTGGCCACAGTACTGGGTTACCGCGTTCGCCGGCATAGTAGGGAACGCAAATCGAATGTCGTGGCGTGGAATCAAACGCGGCGAGCAGTTTGTCGATATGTACTTTGTTGACCTTCGGCATGTCGGCCAAACACACCAACACGCCGTCAACATCATGCAGCGCAAGCAAACCGATCCGCAGCGACGCACTCAATCCGCTCGCATGATGCGGGTTGAATACTGGCCGTACGGGCCGATCGCGCAATGCGGTCTCGACACGTTCGCGGTCGTGCCCGGTAACGACGATTATTTCGGTTAGCGCTGCGGCACCGATATTGTCGGTGACATACTCGATCATCGGTTTGCCATTTATTTCCAGCAGTAATTTGTTTGCCGTGCCCATACGCTGCGATCGGCCGGCCGCAAGAATTAACGCGGCAACGTGACTCGGTCGATCCGGTGTGTCCGCCGTCATCGATAGGAGTCGCTTCTTATGCCGACGGTTCGCGCAATTTCGGTCGGCGCAGCGTCCGCGTAATTTCAGCCATGATGGAAACCGCAATCTCGCCCGGTGATGCGGCGCCGATGTCCAACCCGATAGGACCGCGGATGCGCCGCAATTCGGCATCGTCGAAGCCGTGTTTACGCAGCCGTTCGATCCGCGCCGCATGGGTTTTGCGGCTGCCCAATGCGCCGATGTAAAACGCGTTCGAGCGTAGCGCACCAGTCAACGCTGGATCGTCCAGTTTCGGATCGTGGGTCAGCGCCACCACAGCGGTGCGGTGATCGAGCTTGAGCTTCGGCAAGGCCCGGTCCGGCCACTCGTTGACGACGTGTACATTCGGAAATCGCTGCGCGTTGGCGAACGCACGCCGCGCGTCGACTACCGTGACCTCGTAGTTGAGTTGCGTCGCGATCGGCGCAGTAAATTGGGCAATGTGCACCGCGCCAACGATAATTACACGTAGCGGCGGATTGTAGGCCTGGATAAATACGTTTCCCTGATCGGACTCGATGAGGACGTTGCGGTCCGAGCGCAGTGCCTGTTCGGCCTCACTTTGATACTGTGCCGCGAGTTTGTTCGCGGTCGGTGTGTCATCGGCAAAGTACAATGCGTGTTCGAGCGGCTGGAGCTGTGTGATAACGGCCATGGCGCGACCGGCCGTGCGCGCCTCCAGGATTTCGGTCAGTAACGATCGCCGCATAACGCCGTTTATCCGTGATTGACTGAATCGGTGACGGGCTCGACAAAGATCGTGACCTGCCCGCCGCATGCCAATCCCAACTCCCAGGCGTCTTCGTTGGGCACCCCGAATTCCAGTAGCTTCGTCTGTCCGCTGCGAATGACATCGAGTGCTTCGGTCACGACCGCGCCTTCCACGCAACCGCCCGATACGGAACCGACAAATTCGCCGGACTCGTTCACGACAAGCTGGCTACCGCTAGGTCGCGGCGACGAACCCCACGTCGCGATTACCGTGGCCAATGCGACGTTGTGCCCATCTTTCAACCAAGCCGCGGCGGTGTGCAACGGATCATCGACGCGGAGTGTCATTATATTGCGGCTCTCCATCGCGGCCACTGTACACGGGTATTTATGTTGAGGAAAATAGACATCATGTCGGAATCTGCAGTAATCACAGACCCAAAGATCAGCGATAAAGTATCAACCTTCTATGTGGAAGACGGCTGGCCTGGTGCGGATGCGGTGATGGCCTACAAACGCGACGGCGTGGTCTGCCTTCGCGGTGCATTCGGGCCGGACTGGCTTGCGGTAATTGAAGAGGGCATAGACGAGGCGCTTTCAGGCGCCAGCACCAATCTTGATATCGTAAAAAAGAAGGGCGATGCAGGGAGTTTTTCCGTGAGTTCGCAAGCCTGGAGACAGGTAAGACCTTTCAGGCGTTTCATCTTTGACAGTCATATCGCCGATATCGCCTGGCCATTCCTAGAGTCAAGTTCGCTTACGCTGTTCTACGATTTTCTCCTGATTAAACAGGCGCATAGCGACAGTGCTGCGACTCCCTGGCATCAGGATCATGCTTACTATCCGCTAAATGGCAAAAAGGTAATCAACTGCTGGACGGCCCTTGACTCGATCCCTATAGAAACGGCGCTGCGTTTCTACAGGGGCTCGCACAGCCTGGGTGTTATCCATCAGGCGACCAATTTCGAAAATCCCGCGGAAGATTACAAGCATTTGCGTAGAGAACGGGCCGCCGTTCCCAATATCGATGCGGACCCCAGTGCGGAAATTATTGCCACCGCAATGGAACCTGGCGATATGTTGGTCTGGAATTCCCACACCTTCCACTCGGCACCCGGGAACAGCTTGGATCGGCGCCGCGCCGCCTTTTCCGTCAACTGGGTCGGAGACGATGTCACCTATGACGATGTCCCCGCCCTCGATACCTATCGCCACCCGGAGCTGAAAACCGGCGACAGGATTACCTGCGACAAATTCCCTCTGGTGCGTGGAATCGGTTCGACCTAACACGCCTCCAGGAGTTGTAATCCGATGTCCTTAGGACTTGGTCATGTCATTCCTAAATCCCGATTGAAGTATTTGTGGCTTACCAGCGCTACACGAGAATTTGCCAAGCGATGGTCAACTGAGAGACGAACGCGACGGCGAATGTCAACGTGCGAAGCCATGGGATTCCCAACGTATATACAATAAGGTGTGCGAGGCGCGCCCAGAAATAGACGATACAGGCTATGGCCGTGGCTTGGGTATTCACGCCGATTTCGTGGGCGATGAGAACCAACGCAGCAAAAACCACTAGATTCTCGACGGAATTGTAGTGGGCCGCTTTCATTCTCTGTGCCCATGGCGCCAATGGTTCCGGATTCTCGGGGTAGCCGACGGCGTTGGCTAATCCCCTGACCGAAATCGTATTTAAAATGTATGGAATCCAGCTTACGGCTGTTAACAATGCCACCAACGTTAAATATTGCAGTGCTACGGTCATTGGTTTGTCTCCTTGGTTTGCGCAGTTATCAAAATCATGAGTGTTACGAGGCCAGCAATTAGCGCCTTACAGGCTGTCGCACGAAATACGCCAAGTACTGATTCAGAATCGAAGGTTATCTTCGTAATTTAGGGAACCTCCGCAAAAGTAATGATCGATCGATTTGGGTCCAAAATAATCAAACTCCGCGTTGCGAAATACAAGCAATAGCCGGGCTATTACTTGTATTCCGCGCCTTAATTTCGATCATTTTGGCTCCCGACTCGATTCGCCCAGACTTATGCAGAGGTTCCTTAGATTATTAATTTTGGTTCTACCCAGAATTTTCAGCAGCAAGTTTCTAATGGACCGAAGTATCGGATATAAAAAGTGGGAGGCCGTCTTGGATCTAAACATCCAATAGCTTATTCGGTTGAAAATTCCGGAGCGGCTTCCAATTAATGCCAAGGCATGAATCGCGTCCGCGCCGTAATACATCTGGTCGCCCATCTTCAGCACCATCCCTTGGTCAATATCCAGCCCGTGTGCGGAAATTTCGTCCATAACTTGACTCGATTGCCGTGCATCGATTATTCGTAGATCCCCGACCGTCTTGCGAACCCGAATGGCCTGATTAAAGTTGTCACAGAGAGGGCATTCCTTATCATAGACAAGTAGAATTTCGCCGCTACTCATGGCTCAATTCGGGCACCACACGTGGACACTGGTGCAACGTCGAGTTAAACCGACCGGACTAAACGAGCGACTCATCCTCTGAGGATAACGCGTAGTCGACTGCCAGTTCCAACGTCATTGAGATTCCCTTTGACCAGACCGCGTCGAATTCACTCGTACTCAATGCTTGGCGTGCGGTAGCCAAGGCGTCCTCGTAGTCGGTGCGGTGAGACGGGACCATGGCGACACCGATGGCCTCGGTGATCGTTGTGGCGGCACCGGCGAGGCACACCGCGCGTTGTGCGTAACCCTGGGCAGCGGCCACCGATCCGAGATTCGACGCCGGAAACCACATGCCCCAAGACGCCCGAGTTTTAATGGCCGCGGCGCGCTCGATGAACATCGCTACCGATGCGCACTGCGCCAACACCTCCGGTGTGGTTGGCGCGTCGCTCGATGGCAACGCCAGCGGCGGTACCGGAAACTCATGCTCGTCTCGAATCCGGAGTGCGGCGCGACTCGTCACCAGCACCTTCAATCCCGGACCCGCACTCAACAGCTCGGAAATTTGTGGCGCCGCACCGAGAATCTGTTC
>JAOTWM010000305.1 GCA_029862885.1 Gammaproteobacteria bacterium | reverse complement strand
CGGACCTGCCGTCCATCGGACAATTCGATAGACTCCTTGGCATACAGGTGGGTGGCGAACGGTGCCGAGTAGGTTTTTTCGTTTTGCATGCGAAGCGGCGTTGCCAGCAGGTCAAAGATACTCAGCACCTGATTCGCATGCTGTTGCGCATCACCGCGTCCCGAATCGGGTCGGAAATGTACGGAATCCAATAACCCGATGGCCACGTACACGATCAATATCATCAGGGAAGACATTGCAACGCGGCTGCCCAGGACCTCGCGCCAGGGTGAACGCAGATGTTCCTGCCGCCGGGCGTACAATCCGAAGACGATGCCCAGGACCAGTAACACGTAGATCAGAATATCGGTCCAGAAGAAAATGGGCATCGCGCAGCTGTCTAGCTCAATCGCACACGCGGATCGACCATCGTGTAGGAGATATCGGTCAGCAACAGCCCCAGAATGTACAGCGCTGATCCGAGAAACACCATCGATCGAACGATGGCGAAATCCTGCCGCTGAATGCCGTCGATGGTATAGCTGCCGAGTCCGGGAATGCCAAAGAACGACTCGGTGATCAAGCTGCCCATGAACAACAATGGCAAGATCACCACGACGCCGGTGAGTATCGGTATCAAAGCATTTTGCAGAACGTGCCGAAACAGGACACGAACCTCGCTCATGCCTTTTGCGCGGGCGGTGCGAACATAATCTTTGCCAATTTCTTCCAGAAAAATGGTTCGATACCAGCGGGTACCACTACCGATGCCACCGATCACGCCGATTATCACCGGCAGGATCAGAAACTTCGTGGCGTCAAGTCCGGTGTCGTATCCGGATATCGGCACCAGGTGAAACATTTTGCTCAGCAGAAACTGGCCGCCAATAATATAAAACAACGTCGATACGGAAAGCAGTACCACGCAAAAAACGACCGCCCACAAATCGAAATAAGTGGCCCGGAACAAAGCAATCGTAAGGGCGAAGCTGATGTTCACTAACAATCCGAGCAGCAATGTCGGCACCGCGATCGCGAGGCTCGGCCACATACGCTGACTGATATCATGACCGATGTCACGGCCACTGTCCGAGCGCCCGAAATCGAACGCGAACAATCGCACTGACTTGTCGAAGAACACCGTCTCGGTAAATTTTTGTGATCCCTGCGCCTCAACATTAAATAATAAGGGTTTGTCGTAACCGTGGGCCTGCTTCCAACTCTGGATGGCTTCTTCGGTGACACGTTTATCGCCCAATTGCGAGCGAGCGATGTTATCGGGGGTGTTGACCACGAAAAACAATACGAAGGTCAGCAGATTCACGCCGACCAGGATCGGCACGGCGTAGGCGATCCGGCGCACGATGTATGCGATCACAGGGCGGTCCTCTTCTCCCGATTCCTGAAACTCACCACAGCTGGAATGATACTGATCACGATCACGCCCCCTACCAGACCAAGCGGCCACAATACCGGCTGGTTCCACTCGGTGCGGCGCTTCTCGCGCAGTTGGGGCTCGAGACGTGTGTACTTGAGGGTATTGTTGGCCATCAGATTCGGCTTCACATTGTGGTACCAGGAGTGAAACAACGCGAAGCTTTTCGGATGAAAACCCCAAATCCACGGTGCGTCCCGCCGTATGATCGTCATCATCTGGTCAATGATTTCTTGTCTTTGCGGGCTGTTGTCCATGTTTTTCATGCGCTCGAATAAGCGGTCGAATTCCGGGTTCTGATAATTGCTCGCGTTTTCCCCCTGTGCTTCGACCTTGGAGTTGGGTCCATACAACAAAAAAAAGAAATTCTCCGGATCCGGATAATCCGCATTCCACCCCCACATGAACACCTCCGCGCTGCCATTCAACATCTTTTCGCGGAAACGGTTGTAGTCGGTGGGCCGGATAACCAGCTGCAAACCGATCTTGCTGAATTGCTTGCGGATCCAATTCAAGCGGGCCTTGTCGTCCGGACCGCGGGCCACCGCCTCGAAATGGATGACCAGCGGATTTCCCGTTTGCGCATCAACTCCGTTCGGATAACCCGCCTCCACCAACAGCCGTGCAGCCTCGCTGACCGGTTTGCGCCGCGGTTTGCCGTCCGCCCAGTCATATACATACGGATTGATGCCTTCCCGGCCGCTGCGGTAACCAAAAATTTCCGGCGGCAACGGGCCCTGCGCCGGGATACCCCGGCCGTTGGTGAATATGGAGATGAATTCTTCAAAATCCACGGCGATGGAAATCGCACGCCGCAGTTTCCGCGCAGGTTCGGAATCGCCACCGAGCACCGGGTTGCGCATGTTGAATCCCATATAATAAATACTCGCGGAGACCGAGGTGGCTAGATTCATACCGCGCTCGCGCATCTCATCGGTGAGCGCGGCTTCACCCTGCACATTGAACTGCACCGCCTGATCGAAGCTGTCCGAGCTTATCCCGGAGTTGTCGTAGTAGCCTTGGAGAAACTTGTTCCACCGTGGAATGGTTTCCTTTTCCAAGCTGTACACGGCGCGGTCGATAAACGGTAATGGGCGGCCTGCGTCCGCCAGCAGTCCGTTCTCCCGGTCATCGTCCTCGCCGCCGGTCGGGTAGGTTTCCCCGTGAAAATATGGATTGCGTTCCATGACCATCCGCAAGTTAGGATTGTTTTCGGTCAGCATGAACGGCCCGGTGCCGACGGGATACCAATCCAGAGTAATATTTTTTTCCTCAAGTCCCGGTTGCGAATAGAACAAATCGGCTTCCCACGGCATCGGTGCAAAAAACGGCATCGCCTGCCAGTATAGAAATTGGGGGTATTTACCCCGCACGCGTATACGATAAGTGTACCGATCGACGACCTGAACGCCGCTCAAAGGATATTCACGCAGATCAAGATATTGTCCCGGACCCAGCGCCTTGCGGGCACTCACGAGGGCGCTGCCCAACTCCGCGAAACCGACGATGTACTCCCCCATCACTCCGGTTAAAGGTGAATGGAGGTGTGGATCCGCCATGCGTTTGATCTGGTAAACATAGTCCTCGGCAATCAGCTCCCGGGTGCCCTGTTCCGTCAAGTCGGCAAGACCATGGAGCGCGGCGATTTTATCGGCGCTCAGGGCATGATACAGGTACCCACCATCGGCACCTCTCGCCAGGGCCGGATGGGGCTGATAACGAATGGCGGGGTTGATTCTGAACTGATACTCGCTGTAGGCGATCCGAGCCGTTTCCCGGCCGTCAATTTCCTCCCCGCTGTCGGTGAAATAATTCACCGTCGGCATGTCCACCACCGTCAACGGGATCAATGTGTACGGGCGTTTTAGAAAGTGGTATTGGAGAGGCGGTTCATAGATTTGCGCGATGAACGAGTACTCGTCCGAGCTGTAAGATCGGACCGGGTCCAGGTGTTTAGGCCGCTCCTCAAAGGACGAGTACAAGATATTCTTATTCGCGTCGCTGCTTGTATAGGGGTTGTTCCAAGTGGAGTGGGAATCCGTGGTAACCGATACCAACCCAACCGCGAAACCAGCGATCACTAAACACCCGGAAAGTTTTGACAGCATTAAGGCGATGGTATACGTTCAACTTTTGTACGGCCAATTATAACCAACCTCTTTCCACCCGCGAAGTTATGCATATGGGCTTTTTGAAGGGCAAACGCGCACTTATTCTGGGGGTCGCGAGTGAGCGGTCGATCGCGTGGGGTATCGCCGAAGCCATGCATCGCGAAGGCGCCGAGCTCGCGTTCACCTACCAAACTGACAAGCTGAAGTCGCGCGTCGAGAACTGTGCTGCGCAAGTGGGGTCCGATATCGTCGTGCCGTGCGACGTCACCAGTGACACAGAAATCGAAAACGTATTCGCCGAGCTTGATAATTACTGGGACGGTGTTGACGCCATCATTCATGCCATCGCGTTCGCTCCGCGCGAAGAGTTGGAAGGTACCTATGCGGACGCGGTTACTCGTGAGGGCTTCAAACTGGCTCACGAAATCAGCTCATACAGCTTTGCCGCATTGGCCAAGGCGGGGCGTACGATGATGAATGGGCGAAACGGCGCGCTATTGACGTTGTCGTACATCGGTTCGGTCCGCGCCATGCCGGGCTACAACGTCATGGGGTTGGCAAAGGCCAGTCTGGAAGCGAATGTTCGATACCTCGCGCAATCACTGGGACCGGAGGGCATCCGGGTCAACGCCATCTCTGCGGGCCCCATCCGTACTCTGGCGGCGTCCGGCATCAGGGGTTTTAAGAAAATGCTGCAATTTCACGAGCAGGTCACGCCGTTGAAGCGCAACGTGACGATCCAAGAAGTAGGCAACACCGCGGCATTTCTGTGTTCCGACCTGGCATCCGGCATAACCGGCGAAATTACCTATGTAGATGCCGGGTTCAACATCATCGGACTCAGCGAGGAGCTCATCAACTAGCCGATATCGTGGATTTCGTATTCTCCGCTACAAACCGCGCATTTTTACTGGGCGATTGCGCGCGCGGAGCTGTTCGCAAAAAGCCGGGCCAGTCTTTGATCAACGGGCTACAGCTGGTCGTCAAATACCGTGACGGTTGCGTCGTCTCGAAGCTGCTCCAGATAGGCAAGAAACAGATCTTCACCCCGCCGCCGTACGAGCGCCTCGCGCACGCGCGTCTTGAGTTCATCAGGCGCGGTTGCCGGATCACCCGCTTCCACGTTGTCGACGCGATAGACGACGTACGATCCATCCTCCCGGGCTACACTGCCGAATATCGGCTGGCCTTCCGTCGGATAACCCGCTCTAAATACCTCTTCGACCAGCTCCCGGGATACGTCAGTTTGGGTGTCCGCACGCGTTATTACCGCCTTCTGCGCCTCGAGGTTGCTGGCGCCAATGGCGGCGCTCCACTCTTCACCGTCCTTGAGCTTGCCTAATAGCTCTTCCCCCAAAGCATGCCCCCGTTCACGCGCCTTTTTCGCCTTGAGCTTCTCGACAATTCCGTCCCTGACATCCTCCAACGGCCGTACCGCCTCGGGTTTCAGTTCGAGCTTGCGCAATGCGATCAGCGTGTCCCGGTCCAGCTCCAAGGCTTCACTGTTCAATCCTTCGCCGTACACCTCATCGCTGAACGCGACTTCCCGAACTTTCGGATTATCGGAAATCTCCCCCGCAGCGCCCTCATTTCGGGAAAACCATTCGCTCGTCTGCAGCGGCAAGTTCATTTCCTCGGCGACGACCTCAAGGGTTTCCGGGTGTTCGTAAACGAGGTTGCGAAAGGTTTCTGCCCGATCAAGAAACAAGTCCTCGGCCTGCCGACGTATTTCCTCCTCGGCCAACTGCTCACGCACGTCCTCAAACAGCTGCTGTGTTTGCGGTACCAGCTCGGTTAACTTGATCAAATGATAGCCGAATGGCGAGCGAATCGGTTCAGAGACTTCCCCTTCTGTGAGCTTGTAAAGGGCGTCTTCAAACGGCTTCACCATCGCATCTTTCTCTACGAATCCGAGATCACCGCCGTTGGTTACCGACCCCGGGTCTTCGGAGTGTTCTTTGGCCACCTCCGCAAAGGCCGCGCCGTCGCGAATTTGCTGCAGTAGTCCTTCGGCCTTCGCCCGCGCCTCGCTGATCCGTTCCTCGCCATCCGAGTCGGTGACCCGAATCAGCACGTGGCTGGCCTTGCGGCGTTCCGGGGTCGTAAAACGTGCTTTATTGCTCTCGTACAGGGATCTCAGTTCGTCTTCGCTGACGCTGATTTCGCTCCTGAGGTCTGCAACGCCAAGGCGCACGTATTGAGTCTTGATCTGCTCCGGCGTTGCGTAAAGCGAGGAATCGTCCCGATAGTGCTTTTCGATTTCCGCATCGGAGACTTCCACATCGTCGTGAAACTGTTCCGGTGTGACCACGACATACTGAAAACTCCGTTTCTGCTGCAACAGTTTCAAAAATGCATCTACATCACGACTGGTTACCAGCGCCGAGCCGGCGAATCCGCTTTGCACCTGTTGTAACACATTCTCCTGGCGCAATCGCTCTTCGAAGCTCGTAGTTGTATACCGGTAGCCGGTTACGACCTGGCGGTACAAGTCACTGTCGAACTTTCCGTCGCGTTGGAACTGGGGCGCAGACTCTATATACCGTCGAAGCTGGTCGTCACTGACACGATATCCCTTTTCAATCGCATCATTTACCAGCAAAGTGCGTTGGATCAAACCGTCGAGGACACCCCGGCGGAAGGCTATA
>JAOTWM010000304.1 GCA_029862885.1 Gammaproteobacteria bacterium | reverse complement strand
GACGGCCGATCTTTCCTGACTTCGAACAGGACAAACTGTACACCGGACCCGGGTTCCAGAACACGGAGTAATTGATTGATATATGGGCAAGATTCCTGATACATCGTCCGCCTTCGTGCAATATGCCGGCTAGCAAAGTTAATTGTCAAACCGTATTTGGGGTTTCTCTTCGGCACATAGGTTCTACAATCCTATTTAGTAAAATATAGACTGGTCCAATTACCTGGATTTTCCCATTCTGTCTGGATTACTTCATTCTGAGTTTCAGAAGTTTTTATATCTGAAATCTATTTAGCGTATTGTTAGGCATCTTATTCACCATATATCTTATAGATTAGACCAATCAGCACGCCATAGATCGTAAACTGCATTACGGAATATTGGCTTTGCATTGCGATAAACACCGCTGCGCTAATAGCAATTTGCTTCATGACAAACGCCATAACGTGTGGAGTCCAGAAGAACAGAGCGATTGGAAGCGAATACTCCAAGCCACGAGCAACTACCGAACCTTTAAAGGTTAGATGTGGATACAGTAGTGAAAATACAAAGCCCTGAATGATGATTGAGAGTAGTCCTAAGATAAAACTCGGCTCGCCTTCAAAATACCCAAACGCTTGGTATTGTTCTTCAAATACTACGACATGCCATACCACGCCCAACGTGAATGTGACGATGGCACAAGCGAGGACTCCTAGCGTAACGGGTTTCGCTTTGACTCCAAAATCCTGGGAAAACGACCTAAATAGTATACGGCTCGAGCCTTCCTACCCAATTTGGGGCATCCAAAACTTTATCTTGTTACGCTAATCTGACGCCAATCTGGAGTGTCCAAGAATTAATCTTCCGTGATCGAAGAAAAATCGGCAGACGCCCCAAATTGGACTAACCGAGGACTGCAAATGAGAGCCAAGGTCATAAAACATATTTCGCTTGTCTGCGGGGTTTTATTGGGCACTGTGGGCCTAATTGGAATTAGCCACGGAGCCGAAAAGATCGGTATTTTTGAAAAGATCCTGGATGCGTCCGGATCATTCGGAGAAACCACCGCCGCGTTCGAAGCGGCGTTGGCGGGATCAAATCTGGTCCTGCACGAGAAACACGATATGCGGGTGCCGGATGGAATTCAACAAGCACGCCTGTACATTCTAACTTCGCCGGACTATATGGCGGCAGCCGCAGCCGAACCGGCAAATTCGATCTCAGCCCAGATCCAGCGCGTCGCAATTTATACCTACGGCGAAGGCAAGAAGACCTACATCAACATGGCCAATCCCGAGGCCCATGCGCTGGTCTTTTATGGTAAATCCAATCAAGCGGATCGCTTATCGCAGGCGGCCGTGACCGTAGCAAATGAAATCCGTGCCGTTGCCGCCAAGGTGCCGGGCGTGCCGACACAACAACAGCTTGAGCCTTCGCGCAAAGCGACGAAATATCAGAAGTACAACGGCGATGGCCCGGCTAAGATGATGGCGAAGTTTCGCAACTGGGAAGAGAGCCAGCTTTTGATCCTCGAGGACTCGCCGGAAAATTTCAAAGCGACAGTCACCAGGGTCGAACGGGCACTCAGTGCAAGGCCCGACGGCGGCCCGGATGATTCGACGGCTTGGTCGATTCTGACCAGGATTCCGGTGGGCCCGAATGCCGTGTACTTCGGTATTACGAACCAATACACGGAATACAAGTGTATCAAAATCAATTCGGACTTTCGCAGTGATGGAAAGACCGAGGATGCGCCTTATCCCGGCGTCGACCACACTGCCGCGTTACCGTTGGAAGTATTGGTGATCAATGACGGTGACAAGGTAAGGGTCGTACAGTATGGCGAGATGTGGCGTATGCAGTTGTATTTCTGGGATTCGGGTTATCTGGCATTTGCCAAGAACACATTAATTCCGAGTATTATCAGCAATTCAATCGAGAAAGCCGTGGCCGTCACCGCCTCCGAGTAGCCGCGATTCTGACGTGCATCAACGCGGCGGCGCCGGACGTGCGGTACACCAATTTCGATCCCAGGGTGACTACCCAAACCTTGGATCCAATTCCATTTTCGGAGAGAGAAAGAATGACATCGGTTGTAAGTATTCACGGCACCACGCCCGCGGAAATTTTCCAGACCGGGCTCGAGAACATTGAGGCGATCGAGTCAGTCGCCGCGGTCGTACGTTGGCGAGACGGACGAGTGAGCGCGGGATGGTCGAATGCGCCCGCGGCGGAAGTTGCGCTAATGGTAGCGGCGCTCGAGGAGAAACTCCGGCGCGAAGTGATCAGCGATCTCGAACTCTGAGACGAGAACGGATCGTTCTGGAACACCGGCTGCGGATCCGGGTGTATGAACCAGTCGTGCACCTCGGCTCGGCATTGATCCCTTAACGAGATGGCATCGCGTACACCGCTCCTAACTCCATCGACTCGTGACCTAATCCGGTCATTAGGCGCCGAGTTAATCATCCGTGTATTTTTTTGAGTGCCAATAGCTGGCCGCAAATAGAATAACAAGAAAAAACTTTACTGATGTCCCCAACACAATTTGTTTTGTCGAAAACAGGTGCTTAAAAACAAAACCGTCAGAGAATATGGCAATTAATAGCATTGCCGCCGTAAGTAGCAGAACACCCCTTCTTTCTATTGGCCGCAAACTACCCCAGTAAAGTAAACAAGCCCAGCCCATCATTAAGTTTGCACCGATGCTCAGCACGTACTGGAAATCCTGGCCGCTTCCCACGAAAAAACTTGGATGTACGGGCAAGTCTACCAACCCAAGGCTGATCAAGAACCACTCGATTGCGATCGCACCATCGGCCACGGCTCCTATGAGAAAAGCTGTCTTTAGAATAACAACGTTATCTTCGGGACCCGCCTCATCCATCGCTACTTTGAATAATATACGGCCCGAGCCGCATTTCCGATAGATCCGACCAGGAACTTTCAATAAGTTATCTTCAGTCGCGCCGATGGGCTGATTTCTGAACCAAGCCAGCTTATTTCATCATGAATAAATCATGTGCTCCGTGGTATATAGTGTGTTTACACAATCCATGCTCACGACCAACCACTAATGATTAATCGAGTGATATGTCCCGAGACGGCATCATGAGGCGACGGGGAATTGTCGTGGACGCGTCCCGGCCCTGCCATCGCATTCGTAGTGGTCTCGCAATGATCGGCCTTGCGATCCCATTGTTAGTTGCGTTTGCAGGTTGTGAGGGACAACCTGACACCCAAACTACGCAACGGCCATCTGGCCCAAAACCACACCTGGTGGAATTGGCCACGGTGCGCTCCGACACGATGCGCTTGACCAGCGTATACACAGGGTCGCTCCGCAACCGTCACACGGTTCGTGTGTTCACCCAGGAGGAAGGCCGAGTTACCCGGCTACCATATTATGAAGGAGACACGGCGATCGAGGGCGATATAATCCTGGAATTAGATGACCGTCTACTTCAAGCCCAACTTGACAAGTCGCTGGCGGTACGACGCGAAGCCGAAGTCAGCCTGGAGCGATTTCAGCGCTTAAAGAAGCAAAGTTTGGTGACTGAGGACGAATTCCTGCGCGCGGAGACCGTGCTCGAAGTAGCCAAGGCAGAGGCACGGATTCTGCGGACCCGTCTTAGCTATACCCGAGTGAAAGCGCCATTTTCGAGCATTGTAGCGGCACGTTTGGCAGAGCCCGGCGATATCGTGCAACGTCATACCCATGTGCTGACGTTAGTAAATCCTTCTTCACTGATTACGGAGTTGGACGTTTCAGAGTTGCTCATGCCGCACATCGCCGTTGGGGATAAAGTGACGGTGTATATCGACGCGCTCGGCGACGAGCAATTCAGCGGTCTGGTGTTGCGGATCCACCCTGAGTTGGATGCGCGCACCCGGCAGGGGCGTATCGAGATCGAACTAAAACCGGTACCCGCCGCAGCTCGCGCGGGGCAGTTCGCGCGCGTCACCTTCAGCGTGGAGGCATTGAATCGCAAGGTAATCCCATTTTCGGCGTTGCGACGCGATCGGGATGGTGAGTCCGTATATCGCATAGATGACACCCAAACCGCGCACCGGGTGGCGGTGCGCAGTGGCGAGCGTCTGGCCGACCGCGTCGAAGTCGTGGAGGGACTTAATACTGGTGACCGCGTAGTGGTCAAGGGCTTTCTCGGTCTCATCGACGGTACGCAAGTGACACCGGTGGGTGAGTCTGCGGCCGACACCACGACTGTTGGCGCCAATACACCACTATCCGAATGAGCACGCCAATCGTCCGTTCAGAACCAACGCCGGCGGGCGACCAGCCGTCCCGCGGCGGCTTGGCCGCATGGTCGGTTCGACATCCGATCGGTGTGGTAATGATCGCACTGGCCGTGGTGGTGCTCGGGATGTTTTCGCTCGGCCGGCTCGGCGTGGATCTGCTGCCGCACATCATCTATCCGGAAGTTCGAGTGCGCGTAGTGGATCCCGGTGTACCCGGAGTCATCATGGAGGATCAAGTGAGCCGTCAACTGGAAGAGCAGTTGGCAGTGACCGAGGACGCGGTGGGTGTTCAGTCGCGCACCAGCGAAGGGCGCAGCGAAGTCGATCTCACGTTTTCCTACGGCAAGGACATTGACATCGCGTTGCGGGACGCGAGCACGCGCCTGGATCGGGCTAAGCGCTTCCTGCCGGATACGATCGATCCGCCGATTATTTATAAACGCGATCCATCGCAGATTCCGGTCATGGAATATGTGATAAGCAGTCGGCTGCGAGACCCTGTCGAACTACGTATTTGGATCGATTATGTATTCGCCAACTGGTTCGTAAATCTCCCGGGTGTCGCGGCCGTAGAGGTCGGCGGTGCACCGTTTCGTGAAGTCTTGGTATTACCGGACCAGCAACGGCTCGCCGGTCATGGTCTCAGCTTGGACGATGTCATCGCCGCGCTCGAAGGCGGCAACCTCGATGTGCCGGGTGGACCGCTGCGCATGGCGCGCCAAGAGATCAGTGGCCGCACCACCGGCCGGTTCACGAGCGTCGAGCAAATCGCGGGCCTGCCGATCCCGTTAGATCCCGGCAGTGACGATGCACGCTTAGTGCGATTACAGGACGTTGCCGACGTCATCGACGGTAATGCGGATGAGCGCTTGCGGATTCGCTTAAACGGCGCGCCCGGCTTGAAGGTTTCAGTGCAGAAACAACCCCAGGCAAATACCGTCGCGGTGGCTGACGGAGTTAAGCAACAAATTGCGTGGTTGCAAGAACAGCAGTTGCTCCCCGAAGACGTTCGCGTCGACACCGTGTCCGATCAATCGATCTATGTACGTCAAGCGCTGAAAAACGCGTCCGGTGCAGCGCTAAGCGGCGCCATGTTGGCCATGTTGGTGGTGTACCTGTTCCTCGGCGATATCCGCCGCACCCTCATTATCGGCACTGGAATCCCGATCGCAATTATGGTGGCGTTGATGTTAATGGCAAGCGTGGGACTAACCCTGAATATCATGACATTGGGCGGTCTCGCGTTGGGTGTCGGGATGTTGGTCGACAACACAATCGTGATGTTGGAAAACGTCTATCGCCATCAACGCATGGGCAAGTCCGCCGATCGTGCACCGGTCGAAGCGGCCGCGGAAGTCAACAGCGCTATTGTGGCCTCGACTTCAACCAATCTCGCCGCCGTGCTGCCCTTTTTATTCATCGGGGGATTGGTCGGTCTACTATTCAGTGAGCTGATCGCCACTATTTCAGCCGCAATCGTCGCCTCATTGGTCGTGGCTCTGACCTTGGTGCCCGCTCTTGGCGCGCGGGTCCCGGTATCGGATCCGGGTTGGTTCCGACGCCTCATCGACACGATAATGACAGGACTACAATCGATCTACGCGCGCATGGTGGCACTCACGCTGCGCGGTTACTGGTTCATCCCCATTCCGTTCGTTGCCGCACTGGTATGGGCACTGCCTACGTTTCAATCGGAGCAGCAAATATTCCTGCCCAGTATCGACGATGGGCGTGTCTACGCTGACATCGTCGCCGATGCCGGTATCAGTCTGAATGAGATGGATCGTATGGTGGCGAAGATCGAAACATTGATGTTGGCGCAGCCCGAAGTCGAATCCGCATTCTCCCAAATTGGCGGTTATGTGTTTGGGCGTTCCGAATACCAACGCAGCAACCGCAGTCGTGTGGCCATTCAGCTGGTACCGCTCGCCGACC
>JAOTWM010000303.1 GCA_029862885.1 Gammaproteobacteria bacterium | reverse complement strand
AGTGCCGTCGGAAATATTCAAATCGCGGGCGATAGCTTTATTACTTTGCCCCTCGGAGAGGTGGCACAAGATCTCGAATTCGCGCGGAGTCAGTTTCGAAAATACCGGGCCCTTGACGTCTTCGATCTGGCCCGAATCGCCTTGCTGAATGATCTTGGCAAGCACTCCGGCCAGCGACGGAGCTACCACGGTCGCGCCGTTAACGACCTGATGTAATGTATTCACCAACTCATCGGGTGCCATATCCTTCAATAGATAACCGCTGGCACCACTGCGTAAACAATCCGATAGATCCTGTTCATCCGCACTGGTGGTCAACATAACAATCGGGAGTTCGATCCCGGTGCTACGTAACTCACGCAACGTATCGAGACCGCCGATTCCCGGCATACGCAGGTCGAGCAGAATCACGTCCGGCTTAATTGAATGAGTCTGCTCGATTCCGGCCTGGGCCGAGGCCGACGATACGACCTCAATGCCGCGGCGCTCCAACAATGCGGTTAAACCCGCACGAAACAGCGCATGGTCGTCGATCAGCAGAATACGCATGACCAGGCTAGGTGCCGACGCGCTGCACCGTCTGGGTTACTGCGTCTATTTTGTCCCCAAGAGAAAAACTCAACTGTACCCGCGTGCCTTCGCCGGGTTCGGATTCGACCCGAAGTTCGCCGCCAAGGCGCTCGGCGCGTTCCTGCATTACCGCCAAGCCAATGTGCTCGCCGGGACTTGCTGGCTCGCTGGTTTCTTCGAAACCCACCCCGTCGTCTTCGATCAACATCCGGTAACGTTCCTTTTGTCTACGCAATAAAATGCGCACGGTGTGCGCTGCGCCATGTTTACGAATGTTCGTCAACGCTTCTTGGACGATGCGAACGACTTCGATCCGCTGTTCCGGCGTCAGCACATCGTCTCCCCATCCATTTTGCAAGAATACGTCGATGCCTTGGTCCTTACGAAACCGGGCCACCAAACGCTCGATCGCGGTCGCGCAATCCTCCGGTAACATCGGCGCGCGAAACCGGGCCATTAGCTCCCGGAGTTCGATGTTCGCTTCGTCGACTCCCGCTTCAATCTTTTCCATTTCGTGCCAAATCAGCGATTCGTCGCCCTGGTGTAGTTTTTCGTCCAGCACCCTGGTGCGGAACCGCAGCGAAGCGATCGTCTGCGCCAACGAGTCGTGCAATTCGTGGGCCATCCGAGTTCGCTCCTCGATCAGGTTAAGGCGCTCGGCATCGGCCGCCAAGCGCTCCGCCTGGGCTTGGACTTCCGATTCCATGGCATTAGATAACACTTGAAATGACAATGCTAACTCATTAATATCAAGAGCTAATTCTGAAAATTCGCCACCCGGTAGATGCGGCACACGCGCCGCCAGATCGCCCTGACGAATACTCGATATCCAGCGTCGCACCTCGGTCAACGGACCGAGCAACGAGCGCCGCACGAAATATATTGCGCGTGCCAGCAGCGCCAATCCGATCGTCAACAACGTGACTTCCAACCATCCTGGCGATCGAGGGGTCGATAGTCCACTCAGAACCAAGCCCATCAATGCAATCAATATTGCGCCTATGCCAATCAGCGGTAAGATGATTTGCCGACACGTAAACCCTTGTCCCGGCCGGTACCATTTTGCGGTCGGCGGAACGAGACATAATGGCTCGGATTGCGTTTCGGATTGCAAAACATCGCTGATATTCATGGCCTATACACCCTTGCGCGGATTACGTGGCGGCACGTAATGCGGATCATTGGGATTTTGGAAAATAAAGTGAAACTGACCCGGTTCCAGTTCAACGTAGTCCAAGGTCACGTCGCTTAGTAGTTCGACACTGGTCGGAGCCACTGCGATCCTTACGTCTTCGCAGGTGATTTGCGTGTCGTTACTGTCAACGTTGTCGAATCCCATCGCGTATTCGATCGAACCATCGGCATTACGTTTCGCGGCGATCCGCAATACCATTCCGGCCGCAGCGGTCTCTATCGACGACTGGAGAATTTGTTCCGCGGCCAACTTGCTTATGGTAATCATCCGGTATCCTGCATCGGCGATAACGCCGTGGATTTGCAATGGCGTATGTGATCAGTAAAACGCTTTGTCCAACGATTCGATTCTGAGTCGCGCTGATGGGTATAGCTTGCCAGCATATTTCTCAATACTAAACCATCATGGCTACCGTCTGCACCGAAACCACGCAGTACCTCATACGCGAATTCCACCTCGGGATCGAGATTGACCAGCCGGGAATGGTGAAATTCGTGAGCCGCTATCTCGGTTCCGGCGCCACCCTGCGACGATCGCAGCCACGGATTACGCCCGGTCTCCCGCAATCGTACGTATCCCCGTCCGACCGGTTTGTCCTCCATTACCGAGTCCACCGGCAGTGCTCCCACCATGGCATAACGCTGGCCCCGCCAGTCGATGCTGCGCGCCAAGTACATGAGTCCTCCGCACTCAGCGTAAACCGGCCCGCCGGCATCGATGAAATGCCGAATATCCGCGTGCAACGACGCGTTGGCCGCGAGTGCGGGCATTTGAGTTTCGGGAAATCCGCCACCGATCCAAAGTGCGTCTACATCGGGTAGACGGGGGTTTTGTAACGTATCGAAAAAAACCAATTCCGCCCCGGCCGCCTCCAAAGCGGCTAAGTCACTGGCATAATAAAAACTGAACGCGGCATCGCGCGCAATTCCGATTCTTATATCCGACCGAATTACGGTGGCAGCCGCCGGTGCAGCAACCCCTAACGGCAACGCAGTGGCTGCGACGGCCATAATTGCATCCAGATCGACCGAGTCACCGACAATATCCCGCACCGATTCGATACACTGCGGCGCACGATCAAGCTCACCACTGGGCTGCAGTCCGAGGTGCCGTTGCTCGATAGTCAGATCGGAATGCCGATGTACAGCGCCCAACACCCGCACATCGGTATAGTGTTCGATAATGGCTCGGAGCTTGGATTCGTGTCGCGCACCGCCAAGCTTATTGAGGATCACACCCGCGATGTTTATATCCCGATCGAACGCCTGGTAGCCTAGAATCAACGGCGCAATTCCCCTTGTCATGCCACGCGCATCGAGCGCCAATACCACTGGCGTTTTCAATAGATGCGCGAGGGCGGCATTGCTATTACTGCCGTCCAAGTCCAAGCCGTCATACAGTCCTTTATTGCCTTCGATGACTGCGATGTCTGCCGCGGACGCAGTGTGCACAAAGCTCTGCACAATTTCCGAGCGGCTCATCATATAAAAATCAAGGTTTTGGCAAGCTCGGCCCGCCGCCGACTGCAGCCATAACGGATCAATATAATCGGGTCCCTTTTTAAACGGCTGGACGTTGAAACCTCTCTTTCTAAGCGCCGCGATCAAGCCGACACAAAGCGTGGTTTTGCCCGACGATTTGTGTCCGGCAGATATGAGCAGTCGCGGTATCGCCACCAAAAATCTCGAATTAGCGGTGTGCCACGGACCGTGCGCTGTGTAAGAACGGCAGGATTCGCATAGCAAACAACGACAGGAGTAGCGCAAACGCGGCACCGCCCAGACCTAGCGCGAATTCCAGCACACTCGGCACGTAGCTGCCCACTTCACCGTCGAAAAAACCACTCGACACATCACTGCCCGGAAACATAACCAATGGATAGGCTTGGCCGCCAATAATGATGACGTAGACCTGGGCGAGTCCGCCTACAACGACAAGGAGCGATGCGGCGACAACGGTCCGGGACTTGCCATTAGTGAGACACCGCCACAATAACAATAATGGAATAACTCCACCCACCGCGACCTGGCCAATCCAAAATAGTTGCGTATATAGCCCGCCTTCCAGCAACACAAAGCGTTCAACTCCGTGGTGTTCACTCGCATATAAGTTCGTCACATGGTAGGTCAATGTAAGATATAAAGTTGCTGCAACAAATATCGCCAATAACCGGCCTAGCCGCTGCACGATAACTGACTCAATTTCGCGCTCACAAAGTCGTAACACACCCCACAAAAACAACACAAAGATCGCGGTACCAAAAGCGAGTGACATGAGAATAAACAGCGGAGCCATGATGGCCGCATCGTACGCTTGGCGCGCAATGAGGAATCCAAAAATCGATCCGGTACCTGTCGTCAGTACAATCCGCCACAACATCGCTAACATCCCGACCGCGCCGCTATAACGAGCCAGATTATGTTCGAACATCGTCACCAAATAAGACGCGACAATCAGTACAAAGCCGACGTATAAGAATATATTCCACGCGAATATAGACTTCAGATTGTAGTGAGTCATGGCGACGATCAATCGTTCAGGTCGGCCTAGATCGAGCACCAGAATCACTAGCCCTCCCAATAAAAACATAATACAGAGCAGGCTCGATAACCTGGCTAACGGTTTATACAGCGGCTGATGAAAGACTGATGCCATCGACGCTACGTTGAGTAGCCCCGAGGCGCTGACGATTAGAAACACCGCGAATACATGAGGTATTCCCCATACCACCTGATTATTCATTCCGGTAACGTGATGGCCTTGCGATTCCATATAATGCGCCGCGGCCAGGCCGATCGCGGCCAACACCGTTAGCGCGGCCAGTAACAACCAATAGCCAGCGCTCCGGCCCCGAACTAATTCAAATTGTTCAGACACCTTGATATCTCACCGCAGTGTTCAACCCCAAGTCCTCACGTACCTGTTTGCTGGGGGCGGTTCGAATTGTTTTCGCGATCTCGCTGTCGACATCCTTAAGATCGCCAAATATCATCGCGCTGTTACCATTGCTACCACAGGATTCGACGCAAGCCGGTTCACGGTCCCGGTCCACACGATGTACGCAAAACGTGCATCCCTCTACCGTGCCCTTACCACGTGGTGAATGTGGTTGCTGTTGACTCAAACTCTCATGCACGAAGGAGCGTGCCTTATAGGGACACGCCATGATGCAATACCGACAGCCGATACAGGTATGTTTGTCCACCAGTACAATACCGTCGGCTCGTTTGAACGATGCACCGGTTGGACACACATCCACGCACGGAGGATGTTCGCAGTGTTGACATAACATCGGCAATGTAGTCACTTTTTTTGTTTGCCGATCACGCAGCGTGACTTTGCGGATCCATTGCGCGTCGGTTTGCGGCCGATCAAAACCATGCAATCCGTGTTCGTCATTGCAGGCAGTTACGCAGGCGTCACAGCCATCGGCACATTTTGTCGCGTCGATCAGCAGTCCCCATCGGGTCTCGTCCGAAGCCGCCGCCGCATCCACTTTGGCGGTGGCGAGTTGTACCAAGCGCACGCCCGGCGCCAACGCGAACAAACCCGCTATCGCCGCCGCCTTCACGGCTCGCCGACGATCTGAAAGCGTGAAGTCTGGTGTGCCGGTCACGTCAGTCGGTACCGCGATCGCGCGGAATTGCGAGGGTCCGTAGCCAATTGGACTTATCGGACATCGGCCACAACATTGAAAGCATGTGTTGTCGATCGCCGCTGACGGCGCCCGCGGCGGGTTCAGCAGAATGGCACTCGAAGCAATCCATCTTGACGCCCGTAAAGTCGTGGCAACTCTGACAAAACTGCCCCGGTGCGTCTACCCGTAGTAATTCGCCGTTGTCGTCGCTCGCTGCGTGGCAATCGATACATTCGATAAGACTGTATTGCTTGGTACGAATTCCGCGCTGCACCGTGTCGTCGCGTTGATGCAGAAGGAATTTCATATGGTCGCGGCGCATCACGTCCGTGGGCTCAACGCACTGCTCACCTTTAGCCTTGGGGAACGTTAAGTATTCGCTCTCCGCGGTAGCCGATGAATGCAGGCCGAGCACCGCCAGCAACGCGAACAGACCCAACCACAGGCGATGCGGAGCCAACCTTACTCGCCCATTCCCATATCGATATAACCACTCGGACAAACATCGGCACAAATGTGGCAACCGATGCAACGGCTATAGTCGGTATCGACATAGCGGCCGGTTGTGGACTTATCCTTTTTCACGCGAAACACCGCGTCCTGCGGACAGAAAATGACACAGTTATCGCATTCGATACACATCCCGCAACTCATGCAGCGATTCGCTTCCGCTATCGCCTCGTCGTTAGTTAAGCCGACGTTGCGTTCCTCAAAATGCCCCAAAACGCTGGATTCGTCGGGGCCGATGCTGGTGCGGACCTGGCGCGGCGTATACGCAAAATGCGCCAAAAATAGCTTTTCCGAAT
>JAOTWM010000302.1 GCA_029862885.1 Gammaproteobacteria bacterium | reverse complement strand
GCCGATCCGTGAACGACGATTCGTATCTGTATCGCGTGCGCAGCCGATCGGTGTGGTCAATCTGCACCTGCTGATCCAGGTCGAGCCGGGTGTCGTCTGTGATGCCGGTTCGATCGAACACGCGAAAATTGGAATCCCATCGCTTGCGCAGCTCCGGTCCGAAATCCATGGTGTAGAAAACTTGACCTTCGTGGCTCTTGAAATCCGTCGAAGGGGTGAATGGGTCGCTGCTGTCGATAGAGCGGTAACGCAGCCGCAGCGCGCGATTTAGCCAACCACGCCGCCCGTCGTAGATGATGCTCTGGCGGCGTTCATCGCGGCGCGAGGTCACGAGGTCCGTGGTACCGGACTCGGTCTCGGTACGGTTTGTTCTAAAGCTCAGTGTAGAGGGGATATAGAATCTGCGCGCCTTCACCGTTACACCGGCATTGCGAAGGTCGGTGAGCAAGCGACCCGCCAGGCTACCGCTTTCAGTTAGGCGGTTGCGGTTGGCGAACAAATCCACCGAAAAAGAGTTGCGCGGCAGCACATGGGCCGAGAAGTCGTAGCCCAACAAGTCGCTATCGTCGCTGTCCTGCTGCACAGTCGAACTCGCGCTTGTGATGTCGAACTCTTGCTTGATGATCCCCACGGTTGCTCCCAGGCTTAACCGAAGCAGACGCGGGTCGATAATATAAGCACCACTGTTGCGAATCGTGAGCCGTGTGTCGTAGAGCCGGTCTTCGCTGCGTAACCGGGCATTGGGATTGTCCGTATCGGTTCGCGAGTCATCGAAATACCCCTCCAATTGTCCTCCCCAACGGCCCAATTGGAATCCCGGGATTAAGTCGGACACGAATTGACGCGGACCCCAAACATACTTAGTGCCGGTACCCGCGGTGGCGGCTGGTTGCGGTTGTATGGCGACCGGGGGTGTATCCACACTCGGCGTCACTTGGGCAACGTCAAAGGCGGTGCCCGTGCTCTCGATATTCGTCGGAAATTCGCCGCCGGTCACAGTTGGCGCGGATGCGGCGAGCGTGACGCGAGCAGCGGGGTCATGTTGCGCATATTGCGTCGCCAAGTATTCGTCATCGGCTGCGGGGACATACCGCATTGCCGAGGACGTCCCGTTGGGCAACCGTTGTAACCCTTTGCTAATCGGGACGTCTGTGATTGCGGCGCTGACGGCGGCTGCTGGATCGCCGTTCAGTACCAGTCGAACATCCGCCCCGTCCGCGTTCGTTGCCAAAGGGTTCGTAAGCGGTGTGTCAAGCGCTCGCACCGTTAACAAATCATCCGCCACAACAACGGCAACGCCTTTGTCAATCGAGGTATTACGAGGCACTCTAGTACGCGAACGGGCGACAGGCGTTGTCGAGCTGTTCGCTTCTTGTGCGGCAACCACGGGGAAAACCGTTGGATCGCCGCCACTCCAGGTCGACGATTTTGCGAAAATGGGTACACCGAGCAAGATTAGGCTTGCAACACCCACCGAACGCCACGGAATTAGCCCCGGAGCCGCTGGCGACAGACGTCGATAATGCTGCGCGCATTCGATGCGGCGACCGCGAATGATCCGTTTGCCAGCGACGCCTCCTATCCTTGCAGTCTTCACCCAAGCACATCGCACCGTCGCCCGCGCTAGATGACGACAATAGACGATGACCTCATCCGGGCTGGCCCCGTAGCGGACCGTTAGCCGCCATTCGTCGTACTTTCGGCACAAAACAGGCCGGAACTGATTCGAATGTCCAGGTAGCTCGACAAAGGGCAGTGAATTGTCTTGCAGCTTCTGGCGATACTCGCGGTCAATCTCAAGCAGCACCGCCAGATCGGGTCGGTCCGTATTGGGACGATTGTGATCAGTTTCTGCCGCCAACTGGTCCACCAATTCCCCTGTGCCTCGAGATTAAGGGTAAATCCACCGCAAATACGCCCATACTCACGAGAAACACCGCGGACCACGCTGCCAGGTGACGTGTCATGTTGTATATGCGGAGCAGCGGTTATTGATTTCGTCGTCTGCAGCCGTCTGAACCCGGCCTGGCGGTGCTCGCTTACGATCGTACATGAAGCGCGCAAACGTACTGGCTTTCGACTGGGCTTCGTGAATCGGTGGACCCCTCTAAATCACGCGTGCGCACTGGTCTGTGATCGGTACTTCGCGTTTATGGTTTTGTGGGTTTGCCTTATTCCCCTTTGTGGCAATTGTTGCAGGTATCAAAGCTCACTGCCCATGCCTGTTTCCCATTGTGACAGGCGCCACAGTATTTTCCGTCCGATATCTCCTGCATGGTGATCTTGGCCGTACCCGCTTTCATTTGGAAAATGGCGTTGTGGCACGCGTAGCACTTGTAATGAATGCGGTGTTTCCAGTGCGGGAACACGGCGGGGGCGGTGCTTTGAGTCGATGCATCGCCTTGTTCGCGCTGGAAGGTAATGTCTCCTAGCTCTGCGTGTACGATGCCGGTTGCCAGCATCATGATCATAAATATAATGGTTGTGCCCGCATTAGACCGCACTATCGTTAACCTCCGGCGAGACGTGTGTGACAACGACCGCATGCCTCGAGTGAAAACGCTACCTTGCCGTGACATACACCGCAAAACTCGCCGTTGTTAATCTTGGTCATGGTAATGGGGTTAGCGCCGCGCTTCATCTCAAAGATTCCAGTATGACAATTATCGCACCCGAGCCATTCGGTGTGGGCCTGATGGGGAAATGTGACTTCGAACATGGGATTATCGGCTGGAATCAAATCGATATCCAGCGGCAACGCGGGCTGACTTGCGGCGGACTCATCCAACCCGGCACGGGGGTCGATGATGCCGTCGTTGAGCGCCTTTGACCAATCGGGTGTCCCCGCAGTGACCGGCAGCAGTTTGGCAACGGCGTCCCAGCCGGCCACCTGTTCGATGGGTGCGCGTGGTGGGGCCTGGGGATTCCATTGGGATGCAACGGGGATTGCAGTGTGACAACGACCGCATGCCTCGAGTGAAAATGCTACCTTGCCGTGACATACACCGCAAAACTCGCCGTTGTTGATCTTGGTCATGGTAATGGGACTAGCGCCGCGCTTCATCTGAAAGATTTCGGTGTGACAATTATCGCACCCGAGCCATTCGGTGTGGGCCTGATGGGGGAAGGTCACTTCGAACATGGGATTGTTAGCTGGAATCAAATCGATATCCAGCGGCAACACGGGCTGACTTGCCACCGACTCATCCAATCCGGCGCGGGGATCTACGATGCCGTCGTTGAGCGCCTTTGACCAATCGGGTGTCCCCGCAGTGACCGGCAGCAGTTTGGCAGCGGCGTCCCAGCCGGCCACCTGTTCGATGGGTGCGCGTGGTGGGGCCTGAGGGTTCCATTGCGGTGCAACGGGGATTGCAGTGTGACAACGACCGCAAGCCTCGAGTGAAAACGCTACCTTGCCGTGACATTCACCGCAAAACTCGCCGTTGTTGATCTTGGTCATGGTAATGGGATTAGCGCCGCGCTTCATCTGAAAGATTCCGGCGTGACAATTGTTGCAGCCGAGCCATTCGGTGTGGGCCTGATGGGGGAAGGTCACTGCGAACAGGGGATTATTGGCTGGAATCAAATTGATATCCAGCGGCAACACGGGCTGACTTGCCACGGACTCGTCCAATCCGGCACGGGGATCTACGATGCCGTCGTTGAGCGCCTTTGACCAATCCGGTGCTCCCATAGTCACCGGCAGCAGTTTGGCGGCCGCATCCCATCCGGCCACCCGTTCGATGGGTGCGCGTGGTGGACCTTCGGGTTTCCACTCGGCCTGTTCGGATGTGCCGCCGTGACACCGCGCGCAGGCGTTCTTAACACCGAATACGACTTTGCCGTGGCAGGCACCGCAATACTGCCCGTCGGCGATTTTACTCATGGTGATCACGGGTCGCGGATCATCGCGTTCTAACGGGAAGATCGCCGGATGACAAGCATCGCAGCTCAACCACTCGGTGTGAGCATTATGTGCGAAATTGACGGCAAAACCTCCGCCGGCACGGGCGATTTTTACATTGAAATCAAGGACCGCTTGGCGCGGCGTGTCTAGTCGCAGCCCCGAACGCGGCGCGACGATACCGTCATGCAACGCCTTTCCCCAATCGACCTGACCGGATTTCTTGTGCTTGGGCAATAGCTCGGATGCCTCGGGCCAATTCTGCGCCTTTTCGGCCGCTAACGGTTCACTCTCATCCTTATCATCGATGTTCTTGGCGATTTCCAATTCCCTTTTGATCTTCTCCAACTCGCGCTCCAATTGTTGGTTCTCACGCAAGAGATTTTGCCGGACCTTGGTCGTTGGCGGGAGTGGCCCGCTCTCGACGCCGTCGAAAAAGAAGGATCGGACCTTCTGGCTGCACCCGGTCGCCAACACCAGCGCGAGACAACATGCGGCAATAAACCGCATCGGCAGATCCAATCTAGCCCACACATGCATTATGTGTCCTCCATGCGGTTGCTCGTTTCGCGGCGTTGGGCTTGGACATGGCGTTCACAACGTTACCAGAATCCAAGTATAACTTGTAACATAGCTCAATTAGAACGCGAATTCTTGTGAGCAAACAGCGCTCCCCAAAAGCGTGCAATCGACTTGATCGGATATTGATAGCTTGTAACGGATAACATAGGCGCTGCGACGCAAATCTCGTATAATTCCCTGTTGGCCCGGATCAGGAAATACCGAGAGGCCGGTAGTGAGAATTACATAGATGAACGAGCCAATGAAACATGATTTAGTTTTTGACGCGGATATGGTCCGTCGTTATGACCTATCGGGGCCTCGCTATACATCCTATCCGACTGCGATTGAGTTTCATGATGGCTTTGGCGCACCCCAATATCGTGAATGGGTGCGGCGAACCAATGCGGAATCGATTCCGCGTCCCTTGTCTTTGTATTTTCATATCCCATTTTGTTCGACAGTCTGTTACTACTGCGCGTGCAACAAGATCATCACCAAGAACCGCTCACACGCCGTCTCTTATTTGGAGCATCTTTATAAGGAGATCCAGGCACAAGGTAGGCTGTTTGATCGACAACGAACCGTAGATCAGCTCCACTGGGGTGGCGGTACGCCGACGTTTCTCCATGAGGAACAGATGGAGGAATTGATGTCGCAGACAGCGCAGAATTTTAAGTTGCGCGACGACGACAAGGGAGAATACTCGATAGAAATCGATCCTCGTCAAACTACGCCGCAGTCGATGGCCGTACTGCGACGACTTGGATTTAATCGGATCAGTCTCGGCGTGCAGGATTACGACCCATTGGTCCAGAAGGCCGTGAATCGGATTCAATCCGAAGAGGAAACTATGGCTGTGGTTGAAGCGGCACGCGACAACGGATTTAGATCGCTCAGTATCGATCTCATTTACGGCCTGCCTCATCAAACGCGCGAATCGTTTGCCCGCACTCTCGACCGAATCGTCCAGGGCGATCCGGACAGATTATCTGTTTTCAATTACGCGCATTTGCCCCAACGTTTTAAGACGCAACGCCAGATAAATGCCGAGGAACTTCCGGCGCCTGCGGAGAAATTGGCTATCTTGCAGCTAACCATAGAACGACTGCTCGATGCAGGATATGTCTACATCGGCATGGACCATTTTGCGAAACCGGATGATGAATTGGCTGCAGCTCAACGAGAGCGAAAGTTATACAGAAACTTTCAGGGGTATTCGACTCACGATGATTGTGATCTAGTGGCGATGGGGATCTCGGCGATTAGCAGCGTAGGAGACTGCTACAGTCAGAACGTGCACACACTAGAGGAGTACTATGAGCGTATCGATCGCGAAGAGCTGCCGATCATCAGGGGAGTAGAGTTGGGCGAAGACGATAAGCTCAGACAGCAGATCATAAGGGAGTTAATCTGCCACTTCTCGCTCGCAACCAATACTATAGAAGACGACTTTGATATCGATTTTAGTTCTTACTTCGCGACCGAGATCGAGGCCCTAAGGTCCATGGAGTCCGATGGGTTGTTGAGGATTTCCGACGACAACATACAAATCCTGCCCAAGGGGCGCTTGCTCATACGCAGCATTTGTATGGTGTTTGACCATTATCGCCAAAGAAATGCCACAGCGGGTAAGTTTTCCAGGCTCATTTAGGGAACCTCTGCATAAGTCTGGGCGAATCAAGTTGGGATTCAAAATGATCAAGATCAAGGCGTGGAACGTAAGTAATAGCCCAGCTATTGCTTGCGTTTCGCAAA
>JAOTWM010000301.1 GCA_029862885.1 Gammaproteobacteria bacterium | reverse complement strand
TGGCCGCCCTGCTGGAGCGGGTCGGCCATTATCTGAAATCCGGCAAAAATCAGTACCCGCCGATGATTGGAGTGGCGGAGCTGCGCGAGGCCGTGGCCGAGAAGATCGTCACGGCGAGCGCAGTGACCCTGAATCCGGAAACCCAAATTACCGTTACCAGTGGCGCCACCGAAGCTCTGTTTTGCGCCATTCACGCGACAGTCACCCATGGCGATGAAGTCATTGTTTTCGATCCGGCCTACGATTCCTACGAGCCGGCGGTAGCGCTCGCGGGGGGCGCCACGATTCACATCCCGTTAACATTGCCCGATTATAGAATCGACTGGGATGCGTTGCAGACTGCTCTCAGTGAGCGCACGCGGTTAGTGGTGATCAATACGCCCCACAATCCCACCGGCAGCATACTCCACAGTGCCGATTTGGATCGCCTTGCGGAGTTGATCCGTCCGTATAAATGCTGGGTGCTAAGCGATGAAGTATATGAGCACATCATCTTCGACGGCGAAATCCATGCCAGTGTTTTAACCCATAGCGAGTTAAGTGAGAAAAGCTTCGGTGTGTTCTCATTCGGCAAAACCTACCACGCCACCGGCTGGAAGATCGGTTACTGTATCGCGCCCGCGTATTTGAGTACCGAGTTCCGGAAGGTTCATCAATTTAATGTGTTCACCACCGTTTCCCCCATGCAATGGGCACTGGCGGACATCGTCCGCGACCACCCGCAGCACTATCTCGGACTATCGGAGTTTTACCAAAATAAACGAGATACTTTTCGTCGCCTTATCGAATCCTCGCGATTCAAGCTGTTGCCGTCCAATGGCACTTTTTTTCAATTGGCGAACTACGACGCTATCTCGGATCGCGGTGATACCGAGTTCGCTAACTGGATCACCCAGGAAAAAGGCGTTGCAGTCATTCCATTGTCGCCGTTCTATCAAGCGCCCCCGGATACCCGCATCGTGCGCTTCTGCTTCGCCAAACAGGACGAAACACTACAACAAGCAGCGGAAATTCTTTGTCAGATTTAAGATTCGCTCAGTCACAGGGCAACGCGGACACAACGATCCCATCGGTATCGGCGTAAACATAAGCGCCCGTTGCGAAGGTGATCCCCGCAAAGCGTACTTCGACCTCACGCTCGCCGTCGCCGAGTTGTGCGGGTTTTACCGGGCAGGTGTTGATAGCCTTTATGCCGATAGCCAAATTTGCAATGTCTTCCGCATCGCGGATACAGCCGTTCACAATAATGCCCTGCCAGCCGTTATTCAGCGCGATTTCTGCAAGCTTGTCACCGACCAACGCACAACGCAGCGAACCTCCGCCATCGATCACCAACACGCTCTGGTCGACGCGTTGTTGCACAGCTTCTTTCACGAGCCCGAAATCTTCAAAAACCCGGAGGGTGTAGACGCGACCATGAAATCTGGACTTTGCACCGTAGCTGCTGAAGAACGGTCCGGCGACTTGCAGAGCGTCGCCGTACTGGTCGTATAAATCTGCTGTTTTGAATGTCATTGCTTGTACCGCGTATCAACCTCGGATTTCGGCTGCCAATCCTGCACGAATGTCGGGGTCCGGGGTTCCTTTCGGACGGATGGCCGAAATATCGTTGTCGCGCAGATTAATCGCTTGATGACAAGCCCGTCAAACGCAATAATCGAACGCGAATCTCTACCGATTTGGTTTTACCGGTACCTGTCACCAAGATCGTTTGCCTGTGAGGAATAACCAAAGATGGCTCGACGCAAACCTCGCCGCGCACCCGTCGAGCTTTTCGAACAGTTGCCCGTACAACAGTTCCGCAACCCGTTCGCACCGTTGGAAATTATTTCTTCTGACGAACTTGAGTCGATTCACCTGGCATCGCTGAAGGTGTTATCCGAACACGGGCTGAGTTTCACACTACCCGAAGCTCGCGCGATTTTACACACCGCCGGCGCAGTAGTCGTTGACGGCAGCCCTATGGTTAAGTTCGATCCCGACCTAATTATGGAATCGATCGCAAAGGCGCCGTCCAGATTCGTGCTGCACGCGCGCAACCCCGTGCACAACCTTAATCTTGGCGATAATTACATTACCTTTTGCACCGTCAGCAGTCCCCCCAACAGCACCGATTTAGCGCGCGGCCGGCGCCTCGGCACGGCTGCGGACTTCAGCGATTTTCTGCGGCTGACACAGATGGTTAACGTCGCGCAAATCATTGGCGGCCACCCGGTGGAACCCACCGATATCCCCGTGCCGGTACGGCATCTGCACACAACGCGTTCGATGCTGACACTGACCGACAAAAGCTTTCGGCTGTACTCGCTGAGCCGGCAGCGCGTGTTGGATGTACTGGAAATGGTGCGCATTGCGCGTAATCTCGATGACGATGGGTTGCGTAATGAACCCAGTGTGTTCGCATCCATCAACCCGAATTCGCCGCGACATTACGACGACGCGATGTTGTGGGGCATGATCGAGTGTGCGCAAGCCAGCCAGCCTTTGTTTATTACGCCGTTCACGTTGGCGGGCGCGATGGCGCCGGTTTCCTTGGCTGGCGCGCTGACCTTACAGAATGCCGAAGCACTGGCTGGGATCGCGTTTGTGCAGATTGTGCGCCCTGGTACGCCGGTGGTGTACGGCGGCATGACTTCCAATATCGATATGCGCTCCGGCTCTCCCGCTTTCGGTACACCGGAGACCGTCAAATGTACACTTATAGGCGGCCAATTGGCGCGGCGTTACGGTCTGCCTTATCGCTCCTCGAATGCCAATGCTTCGAATGCACCAGACGTGCAGGCGGTTTACGAGTCGCAAATGTCGTTGTGGGCAAGTCTGCTCAGTCATGCCAATTTCGTATTCCACAGTTTTGGTTGGCTGGAAGGTGGGTTGGCGGCGTCATTCGAAAAATTCATTATCGATGCAGAAATGGTACAAGGTTTAATGGAAGTGCTACGGCCGGTTTCCGTAACGCCGGAAGAACTTGCGGTAGAAGCGATCGGCGAAGTCGAGCCGGGCGGACACTTTTTTGGCAACCCGCATACTATTGCGCGCTTCGAGAATGCTTTTTACCATCCGTTCTTGTCGGATTGGCGAAACTACGAGACCTGGGACGAAGGCGGCGCACTGGACGCCACCCATCGGGCACAGAAAATCTATCAATCGCTGCTGAAAAGCTACGACGAGCCTCCCATGAACCCGGCACGGCGCGAAGCGTTGGATGAATTCGTCGCACACCGCGAGGAACAAGGTGGTGCCCCGCTTTAAGTCAGCTCATTACTCACTACACGCAACAAGGAATTTATTTTGAAGATTGCAATCATTGGGGCCGGAGCGATGGGATCGGTTTACGCCGGGCTGCTGGCCGACGCGGGTAACGATGTCGCGGTCGTGGATATTTGGGCAGCACACATAAATGCGATCCGCGCCGATGGATTGCGTGTCGAGGGCGCGAGCGGCGACCGCGTTGTGCGTACCCTACACGCGGTGACTGACGTGTCCGATCTGGAACCGTGCGATTTGGTCATAATTGCCACCAAGGCGTCCGGTGTGGCGTCGGCGGCGCGCGCCATCGGCCCGATTCTGCACCACGACACCTTGGTGCTCACGATTCAGAACGGGCTTGGTGCCGGCGAGCGTATTTGCGAATCCCTGCCTCCCGACAATGTGCTGCTAGGTGTCGCCGGTGGCTTCGGTGCATCCATCAAAGGTCCGGGGCACGCCCATCATAATGGTATGGAACTCATCCGCATCGGTGAAATGCAAGGCGGTCTTACCCCGCGTGTCGAACAAGTCGCGAGTGTATGGCGAGGCGCCGGCTTCAACGTCAAGAGCTTTGCCGACATCAATCAACTGATATGGGAGAAGTTTATCTGTAACGTAACCTTCAGCGCTCCGTGCACCGTATTCGGCCGCACCATAGGCGAGATGATGGCCGACCCATACTCTTGGAAAATCTCATTAACCTGCGGTCTCGAGGCCTACACAGTAGCCCGTGCCAAAAACATAGCGTTATCATTCGATGACACCGAGGAATACGTCTGCGCTTTTGGCAGTAAAATGCCCAACGCGCGTCCATCGATGTTGCTCGACCATCTCGCGTCCCGGCCATCGGAGATCGATGCGATTAATGGCATGGTTCCTGTGGTCGCTGCCGAGGCTGGACTTGAAGCCCCCTACAATGAGGTACTTACTGCAATGGTAAAGTCGAAGGAAGCGGAATTTTAGACGCGATTGCCAGATCACACCCGAACGTGTTTTCACTGCTAATGTTACGATGGGCGATATGGTGAAGAACAAATACCCGCGATCGCTTCCCTAACTGGACCATAGTCACCTCTCCTTGCTCGCATCAATATATCTGGCTGTATATCCAGTATATAACGATAACAGTAATATCCGAGCCGTGACGATTCAACGAGTTACTGACAACAACTCAAACCATCATCATGCGCGTTACCTCCAATAACCGACCCAACTCGCGCCTTATCCAACCGATAAACGCGCCAGAATAGCGCGTTTAGCAATTTCAATAACTCACAATATGAAGCTAACACACTGATTCAGTGATATTATTCCGTACTTCAGTCAGACTCGTATATTTGAATAAGAGGGCCGGCGCGGTCCTCTTATTCAATAGTTAGGCGTCATTAAAGAGCATCGAAATGGATTTTCTGCTAAGAAAATCAGGCGGCCCATTCGCGCTATTTGCGAAGGACTATGAGCTTTTGCACAACGGGTCGGTGTGCTGCGTTCTTAGTTTCGATGACTGGAAATATGTCGAGTATTTGATCGACGGGAACCGCTACGTTATTCGTTCCGATGGCAAAGCCAGGTGGGTGCTGGAGCAAAGCGGGGTCAGCGTTGCGCACTGTAAAAGGCATGCATCGGGGCCTCAACTGGAGTTTTCGATTGACTTTGGTGATCGGGTATGGTGCTTCAAACCTAATCGAAAGAAGCTGGTATTAACCCATGACATATGGGAGGAGAAGCTCAAAATTGGTCGAATTACACCGCACATTAGATTTTGGTGGTCAGAGGTCGGCGCTACGTTTAAACAAGTGCCTCGATTGGAGGTAGCCGGTTTCGCTGTTTGGCTTATCGGCATTCACTGGGTTGGAGTTGCCGGAAAGTTAACAGCGGGACGCGCCGAAATAGGTATATGATGACGCCTAACAAACCCTTGGAGTGTCGACGGCCTCCTTCGTCGGCCGCGCCTCAAGGGCGACGTTATGTTTCTTCTTTGTGCTGCATTAATTATTTAAAATGGTGGGATCATTATGAAATTCGCAGATCCTGTCCGTTCTAAGAACCTCCTAATCCTAGCGGTGATTAGTGGGTTAATTGCCGGCCTGGTTTCAATCGTTCACCATTGGTACGGAGCCGTTATATATGATACGCCTTGGCGTGTTGGAGTTTCCTATTGGATAGCGGGTATTGTAATTATTGTATATTCATTACTATATATATATTGGGAGAATATAGACAACATTGCTGGAAAGATTGCCATGTGGATTTTCCTTTTCTGTGCGATTATTTTTCAAGCAGGATTTATAATGTTTGAGTGTGTATATAGCCATGTTTTAAAAAACATTTTATTCTTTGGCGGCATGCCTCAATCAAATCTCGATACCTTATACCCATCGCCAGCCTATCATCTTCCAGATAACTTGTTCTTTGAGATCACAGGCCTACTGCAGTTGGTTGGTTTTGTGGCGGTTTGGTATGCGTATCGGGTATTTAAGGATCGCCCGTGGGTATAAATTCGGTCAAGGAAATATACACAATACATAACACATATGAGCCTCCGTTGAGTCAAGGGCCGATAAAGGTCTGGAGTTGACCCGCTTTCGTGGATACCTGACCCATTGGAGAGGAGGAATCCACGATGCCGAAATCAATGAGTCCCCTATGCGCTAGTGTGCCAGCAGCAGATGATCGACTTGGTACGCTCATGGCGCACAAACGAGCGCCGAGCGTGAAGAACTGCGTCGTCTTTGTCGTGAAAACAAACGCTTACGTCAGGAACGAGAGATCCTTGCAAAAGCCGCGACCCGGTTCGCACAGGAGATCTATTTTTGGGTAACGCAGAGATTGGTCATTTTGGACCTAGATCGATCGCTCATAACCTTTGCAGAGATTCCTTAGGTAATCTGTCCGGGTAATTCGGACTGGCAAGCCCAAGATCTTTAGACCACTCCGAGTGTTAGGGTTTTGGGTTGGTGAATCATATTTCCTTCTATCCATCGTTGTAGAAACCGTTCGGGATTCATTCCCCCGAGCGATCCGTG
>JAOTWM010000300.1 GCA_029862885.1 Gammaproteobacteria bacterium | reverse complement strand
CATTGAGAAATTATTCGACGGGTTGCAATCGACAGTGGTAGGGCCGTATTTCGGGGGTCTGGCGTCGCGCTGCAACATCGAATCTCCGTGTCGTGTCCGCTGGTTTCTCCTAAGTTTCTCCGACCTCATCTAATGAGTACTAATGGGTATTGATATCCGCTATCTAAGCGGCCCCGACTGCGACCGACTGCAAATGACAAACGACGAAATCCTCTCGGTACAAGAGGAATGTCTGCGCGCCCAGGGCAATGGACAAACCGTCATCGAGCCGCGTATGCATTTAATGCCCGAAGCGTCGTTTCACGGTCACTTTAATGCCCTCAGGGGTTATATCGCGCCGCTGGGTATTGCCGGTGTGAAGATCGTCGGCGACTTCGTCAACAATTATAAATAAGGGGTTGCCGTCCGAGTTCGGGACGCTCAATTTAATGGATGCTTGCACCGGCACGCCCAAGGCCGTGATCGATGCGACTGCCATCACCGACATGGCACCTGCAATCGAACGAGGTTATAACCTGGTGCGACAACGTATCCCCGTGTCGACCGGGGATCGTGCTCCGGGCCCGGATGTTGAAACGCTGATGAAATTGCTCGACGAGGAGGGGTTTACGGCGTTGTTGGCCCAAAATGCCGACGATGGTGGACTCGCTTACCGATGCTGAAACGGTGGGCGGCACCGATCGCGCGGAACATATCGTGGTGCGAGCATTCAACTCTGCGCATCGATGTATCGACTAGCACTGTAAACCGCAAGAAATACGCATCCCGTGTCACCGCTGTGAAAATTTGCCTCGACCGTACCCGTCTCGGCTATTCCGGCCCAACCGGCGCGCAGGCGCTGGCCATTTTGCACGGCCTCTCCGTCGAGCATATATACAAACTCCGGACCCTCATGCACATGATCCGGGTACAAAGTATTAGGGGCGAATCGATACAGTTCCATGGTGTGGCCGTTTGCCGTACCAAGGTTTTTCACCTCGACACCGGTCACATTTGACTTCTGCCACGGCGTAGACTCTGCATCCGTAAAAAGGAACTTAGGATCCATGGGCGGGTATTTTATGGTTTATTAATTGCAGACTGCACGGCGCCCTCTTGCAAGAGGAATTTTTCAGAGCTATTTGCAGATGGATAAGGCTCATCGGGAATCGGGTGCTCAAGAAAATCACACAGAGATTTTCACTCTTGCGCCCTTCCGGTACCCGGAGTCGTTCATTTCGGTTGGGCCATCCATGGCCAAACCCGTCGGTCGAGACACCAGAGTTATCAGCCCGCTAATACGGCGCCGAGCTGTTCATCGCTTAACACCGGTATCACTTCAAACGTGAGTAGATCGGACCATTCGTGACACCACTTCGAAGCGGCGACGGCATCATCGCACTCCGAAATCGCGAAGCCCCGATTGCCCGCAACGTCGTGCCATCTCGCGAGCATCGTCACTCCCTCTGGCGGCATCGCTCCGGTTGCCTTAAAGCGTTCAATGGCGTCCTTTGATTGCTCAGGTTTGAATGTCCAAATTGTTATGAAATGCATGTCAATTCTCCAAGATTGGTGGGCGCTAATTATTATCTTTCGCTAAGCGTCGATCAACACTCCTTGTGACGCGGTCCGCGCTTTTTGGTACGCGAGTCCGGCTAACGCCAGATCTCCCAGCACAACCGCACGAAACACGAAGGCCGTACGCTCTTCATCGGAGTTGCGGCCCTCGGCATCGCCGTTCACCAACTCAGGCAGATCGCCACATATCAGGTTGGTCTCCACCAATGGACTCGGCATAGCCGCTTCCTGTTTACGGTCGTCAATTATTATCCGATCGAAAGCGGCCATCCCTTCGTGAATCCAGGGAACGGCAAGATCCGTCGACGAAATAAATGCACCCGGTTTCAGCCAGCGCGCATCGAGGAAGGGCTCGAGCTGCGTAGAGAAGGTCACCGATGTGACCACAATATCGGCACCCTCGAGTGCGTCCTTCGCAGTAGGGCTGGCGATGCCTTCAAAGCCCATATCCTTCGCGGTTTTGCACAATACATCCCGGTTGGTGCTACCCCTGCCAAATGCGCGAATCTCTGTTAACGGAAAAAGATCGGCAAACGCCTGCAGATGACTGTGCGCCTGCACCCCACAGCCGATGAAAGCCATAACTGACGACTCCGCCCTGGCCATGCGCGTGGCAGCTACGGCGCTGGCCCCGGCGGTTCGCACGGCGGTGACCCAACTCGCGTCCATAACGGCAACCGGGAGACCCGTGCCGCTGTCGAGCAATGTAATCAAGCCATTGATCTGCGGGAGACCGCGGTCTGGATTGCTTGGATTGAGGACGACCGCTTTGACCGCCAGGAACGGCGGATCGTCCGCCGCAGACAGTGACGCCATCATGTAGCGTCCATCCGGAGGCAGGATAGCAGCCTTGGGTGCGCTCCAAACCTCGGATTGTGCCTGGCCCCGAATAAGGCGCTCGATGCTTTCGACGACCTCCGCCGTGGTGATATCTAATTTCTCTAAGATGCCCTGGGATAAATAAAGGAAACTCGTAGATTGATTCATCGTTGGGTCGGGATCCTAATTAATTTACTGAACCATTACGTTACCGCGCCACATTGAACTGCTACATGATTTTCCGTAAATCAATTCCCTTCTTTTTCAAGCCGGCTTCATATACGTTTATATCTCTAAGGTCGCGGTTATAACAACAGACAAAATTCGAGACGTTTGAGGTCGCATGAACGAAATAGTTTGTGTAGGACAACGCGATGGCGTCTATAAGGCACTCCTCTCCGGCTTTTGCCGCACGGGGGCCGCCCTGATTCTTCAAGTGGTCGTTGCCTTCGGGGCTGAGATCATGATTGATGGTAACGACTCTATCTCCAAACTCCCGGATACATTCTTGTTTGACAATGTCGGCGTCGGTCGCCAGAAATATCACTGCATCAGAGTGCTGTTCTAGTTCCTGATAAACGTACTCAAAATAGAGATCGAACGGAACATTTCGTCTCAGCGTGAAGTGTTTCCGTATCCATGAACTTCCACCATGGTACCGTCCCGGCCCGCGTAGATGGAGTCCGATAGTGTAGGACTTGAAGTGCAACCGGCAGAAATCCTGGGCAATCGCAAGAATTTCTTTCCTTATTCTCAGATATTTCTGAATAGTCTCATGGCCCCGCACGCGATTTGGGAAATACAAGTTCCCCACATCCTTGCCTCTGGGAGCGACACCATCCTTTACTATGGGGTTGATCTTTGGGTTTATCGATCGGATTTTATTTCGATTTGGTTCGGAGTCAAGCGAGATTCCCGACAGCGGCTCGAAGTAATATTCCCATACATTTACGGATCCTCTATAGCCACCGTTTTCCCAGTAACAGTTCGAATCTCCCCACCACACCAACGGTATGAGATTGTACTTCTCAAATTCTTGGCAGATATTGAGAACTCTGTTTACACACGAAAATAAGCCCGCAACTCGGTAATCAGCAATGTAATAATAGCGATCCGTATCCACCGACTGTTTATCTGTATCTTCGCTAAAATTGTGACTCTCAAGATTGGGAATATTGGCATTCTATGACATTGAAGCTCAAAAATTTCTCAATCACATCGACAATATCTTTCTCTAACTTTTCGTATGGAACATCATCGAAAACAGTATGGACCAGATCTATCAGCTCCTGCACCGTCAATTCCCCCGAACAATTCTCCCAGATCAATCTACTGCTTGGATTCAACGCCAAAACTGGTTTATCGTTCGCATCATTTAGATGTGTACAACACGGAATGCGATGCACGTAGTAGCCGTCCACCCTTATTGGAATAGCAGAGTTACGATCGGTTATTTCGTGGTTAGTATCTACGACCATAATCGACTCCTCTAGTGGTTTCGGCAATATTGGCATTGAGATATAGTTATACTATTAACTTGCGCAGATCGCAGGCAATAGGTCACAGAAAAGCGGCTCCCACATGAGCGATAATATATCCGAATCGGGCCAGTCCTGGATGGATGAATTCAAGGACGGCCTGCGCTGGCTTAAGAAATCGAAGGAATACGTTATTGTTCCCCGATCTACCTATAAGGAGCGCTACGATATTTGCAATTCCTGTGATTCGTTTGAGCAATTGACAAAGCAGTGCCGGGAATGCGCATGCTTCATGCCCCTCAAGACGCGCATGAATATTACTGCTTGCCCGCGTGGATTTTGGGGCCTGGTCTAGAAAATATCTATAAGGCGCCTTCTGTTGTATCGAGAAGCGTCGATGCCGCGTCGACGATATCGCCTCCCGATCGACAATGTTCAATCTGTTCTTTGATCCAGAAGTAAGTATTTCGCAATCCCCGCTCGAGTGGCACAGAAGGCGCCCAGCCGAGTTCTTTCTTGATTAGCGAATTGTCACTATTTCTAGATCGCACGCCGAGTGGCCCATCGATATGGGATACGGTCAATTGTTTCTTCTCAATATCCATCGCTAGGCCAAAAAGTTCGTTAATCGTCACGGCTTGGTCGCTGCCGAGATTCAGCGGATGCGGATAATCGCCACGTATTATGCGAGTAATGCCTTCGATACAATCGGTGATGTACTGAAAGCTTCGGGATTGCCCACCATCACCCCAAATTTCCACTTCACCGCCTCGGTCCGCCATGATCACCTTGCGGCAAATTGCAGCGGGCGCCTTCTCACGGCCGTCGCGCCACGCGCCTAACTCTCCGTAGACATTATGTAGGCGGGCAACACGAGTTTCTAGTCCGAAGTCTTCGCGATAGTGTTGGCACAGCATCTCTGTATAGAGCTTTTCCCATCCGTATCCTGGTTCTGCCCGTGCAGGATAAGCCATTTCCTCAGAAAGCCCTCCAGACTTATGATCCGTCTGGAGATCGGTGTTATATACGCAGGCACTGCCGGCAAAGAAGACGCGACCACTCCCAAAATTTTTCGCGCACTCGAGTGAATTAAGAGAAATCAGCGTATTGTCATACATGATTTCCGCTTTATGGGTTTCGATAAATCCCATCCCGCCCATATTCGCCGCCAGCATGTAGACCTCGTCGTATTTACCCACGCTTTGGAATGCTAGCTCGGCTTGATTCTTAAAACGGAGATCTACATTGAAAAACCGATCGGCCGCAGATGGCTCGTATTCAGGAGCTTTTCGGTCGGCGCCTACGACATAATGTCCCTCCGACTTTAGTCTTCGAACCAGATGATGGCCGATGAATCCTCCAGCACCAGTGACCAGCACATTCATTTCGAGATTAGCCCAATAGTTGATAATGGCAGATCGAGCGCTAGCGATCGGCTGACAGTGAATTATCCGTATCCATCCGAGCCCCTAAGTTAACTATCTCTCAGACAAGTAAGTGCAGCAACCAGTAAACTGGCAATCGGATATGTTGTGCAATAAACAGTAGTGCTTCCGCAAATTAGTTGTAGATCTGTTCAGCAAATTTTTTCCACTTCGGATCCGGATGCCAAAGCGGTACGTTCATTTGACTCTCCCATAGATTGAGTTTTCTGCTCAAAGCCTGAGCGATATCGGTGCGTTCGTCTTTAAGATCCCTCGATTCCCCCGGGTCATTACCAATATCGAACAGCAGCGTCTCATTTCTTGGCGTCCTGATCAGTTTCCAGTCTTGGTGGCGGATGGCTGCCGCCCAGTTGACTCGCCAATACAGCGTATCGTGTGGATTGTCGGTATTATCGGTTCGCAAATATGGGATTAAATCGACGCCATCATACACCCGGTCATTGGGCAACTGTGCGCCGATTGCATGCACGACGGTTGGCAGTACATCCAGGGTTGAAACTAAATGATCAACTGACATTCCAGCGGCAACTTTCCCTGGCCACCGAATAATTAACGGGACTTTCAATCCACCTTCAAGCACGCTTCCCTTCGCTCCTCTCAGGGGATAATTGCTGGCGCCGTTTTGATTAGCCGCGCCACCGTTATCATTGGTAAAGATTACCAGCGTATTTTCCTCCAGCTTAAGTCTGCGAAGCGCCGCTAATACTTTGCCGATGTTTTCGTCCATAGATTGAGTGAGTGCCGCGTTGGCGGCGCGCATACCATTATCGAACAGTAATTGGTATTTCTTCAAATAGTCCGGCTTGGCCTGGAGTGGACCGTGGGGCGCATTGAACGCAAGATACAAAAGGAACGGCTTGTCTCGGTTTCGTTCGATGAACGCTGTGGCCTCATCGCCAAACGCGTCGGTGAGATAAGGCAGCTCATCATGGACAACCACTTTGTAATTTGAAACGATTCTTCGAGCTTTTCCCGAATGATATCCGC
>JAOTWM010000299.1 GCA_029862885.1 Gammaproteobacteria bacterium | reverse complement strand
CGATTACAGCAGCGAGCGCACTCCAATCGAAGCCGGCGTCGCAACGCTGGTCAAGCTTGACGGTCGCACGTTTAGCGGTCGCGATGCGTTGTTGACCCACGCGACGCGAGCGCGACGCAAGCGGATGGTATTGTTGGATATCGATGGCGACGGTCCCGATCCATATTACCTGCACCCCGTCCAGGCCGATGGCAATACGGTGGGGATCGTCACGTCCGGCGCCTACGGTCACCGCACGAAGAAAAAATTGGCGTTGGCTTACGTCAATGCCGAGATATCCGAATCGGTGCCGTTGTCGGTAGAGATTATTGGCAACCGATGCCCCGCCACGGTTTTGGAAAAACCACCGTATGACCCGGATAATTTACGCTTGCGTCATCCGCATTCCTCGCGCGAATGAACTCCAAATCGATTTTATGTCCAATTGTGGCACTGTGGTGCCATCCCCGATCGATGTCGACGGCGGTCGAGCGGATCATGCGCGAACGCGGAGACTTCACGTGTTTTCACGAACCATTCATCTATTACTACTATGTGTATCTCGGCAAGAAACCGCTGCCACATTTCGAAATCGATCCGCTGCAACCGACCGATTTCGATGCAGTACTCGCGCGTCTGACTGACGCGGCGAAAAGCAATCCTGTGTTTTTCAAAGATATGAGCTACTACGTGATGCCTGAGATATTTACACGCGATGACGTGGCACGCCGCATTACCCACACCTTCTTGATTCGCGATCCACGTAAATCCATCGTCTCCTACTACAAACTCGACCCGACACTCGAACTCGACGAAATTGGTCTCGAGTCTCAATGGCGTCACCTCAATTGGGTGCGGGAAATTACCGGCACGACACCGGCGGTTATCGAAGCAGAATACATTCAACGCGATCCACGAACGACCGTTGGTAAGTTATGGCGGCACCTGGACGTCGCGTTCAGCGAACGTGCGTTCGAGTGGTCCGCCGAAGCCGTCCCTGAAGAGTGGCAACAAGTTGCAGGCTGGCACGAAACGGCCAGCGCCCGCACACGGATCGTTCCGGACGCTGACGTCGACGATGAATCCGTTCAATCCCGCTTTGACGAAACTGCGGCCGAAGCACCGCAACTGCGCGCCTATCTCGCGCACCATATGCCATATTACGAAAAGTTGAAGGCGTACAGCTTAAACGCGGACGACTAAAACGCTGGACTTCAACCGTGTTGCGATGCCGATTGCCGTAATCTGGGCAATGGTTGCTCATTGATGGGTAAATGGACCGCCGCGGCCAATAATCCAAACCCGACACCGGCCCACCACATCGGATTGTACGAACCGGTCGCATCGAATATCCATCCGCCGAGCCAAACGCCGAGAAAGCTGCCGATTTGGTGACTCAAGAATATCACCCCGAATAATGTCGCCATGTAGCGCACGCCGAATACCTGGGCAACGATCCCGGTCGTAAGCGGTATCGTAGACAGCCACAGCAGGCCCATAATGCTGGCAAAAAGATATATCGTCGCCGCGTTTACTGGCGCCAGCAACAACCCGGTAATCACGATCGACCGCGCGAAGTAAATAAAACTGAGCCCAAACTTCTTGCTCCAGCGCTGGCCGGCCGCACCTGAGAGTAACGATCCGACGATATTGAAAAACCCAATTAGGGCGATCGAGTAGGCGCCGACTTCAGCCGCCAAGCCAAGATCGCGAACATACGCCGGAAAGTGCACGGTTATAAACGCCACGTGAAACCCACACACAAAAAACCCGGCGGTCAACAATACGTAGCCGCGGTGCCCAACGGCCTCCCGAATCGCCGCACCGATCGATTGATCGTAGTGTGCTTCAGTCTTCCTGGATGTGGTATTCGGTAACGCCGCAGCTAACGGAATCAACACCAAGGTGCTGGCTGCTAACAATATCAACGCGGTATTCCAGCCAAACGCAGCGATGAATCCCTGACTCAAGGGCGAGAATACGATCTGCCCCATCGACCCGGCCGCCGTACCCAGACCGAGTGCGAGCGATCGCTTCTCCGGCCCCACCACCCGCGCCATCGCCGCGAGCACGAGAGAAAAAGCCGTGAACGCGACCCCAACGCCGGTTAGGATGCCGCCGAACAAATATAATGCAGGCGGCCCCTCGGCCTGCGCCATGCCCCACAGGCCGATCGCGTAGATCAGCGCGCCAACGATAATCACACGCACCGGGCCGGTTCGGTCCGCTATTGCACCGGCGAACGGCAACCCTATCCCCCATAGAAGGTTTTGAATCGCCATCGCCAGCGCAAACGTCTCGCGGCTCCAATCGTTGGCGACCGTCATCGGCTCGAGGAACAATCCCAATACCGAACGCACTCCGAACCCCACCATCGAGATCAAGCACCCAACAATCAATACCACTAGCGGTGTACGCCACGACGGCTTTGAAATGGTGTTGGATGACATATACAAAGTCTACGTGAATCGTTATTTGACGGCTACGCGGACTCCGTGTCGCTCAACGCCCATGTAGGCCGGTTCGATGCCAAGCCGAATACCGGCGCATGCTTACACCGTTTGCAAACCAAAATCGCCGGATTTCGCTTACGCTCTATCCGGCCTACGTGCCCAACATAACTCGATTACCCATAAGATGAGTCGCCCAGACCGCCCGATCATCGCCTAACATGATTAATGCGAACAGCTTATCGGTAATATCGTCGGTAAGCGATGTGCGGCGTTGCAGAAGTGGCGTCGCACCAGGGTCCAACACAATAAAATCCGCCTCCTTGCCGGCTGCGAAATTACCGATACGATCATCGATACGCAAGGCTTCCGCTCCAGCCAAGGTCGCAAGGTACAGCGCGCGATAAGGGGACAGGCTGAATGAATTCAACTGCGCCACCTTGTACGCGTCGCATAATACCTGCAACATATTGAATGTTGGGCCGCCGCCTACATCCGTTCCCAAACCGACTCGAATACCGAATTCCCACGCGGTCTTTAAATCAAATAGACCGCTGCCGATAAACAAATTACAACTCGGGCAAAACGCTACCGACGCGCCCGTTTCTGCCAACCGTTTCCGGTCATCGGCGTCCAGGTGGATACCGTGCGCATACATCGATCGATCGCGCAGCAATCCGTAGCGGTCATACACGTCGAGATAGCTTCGTGCTTCTGGAAACAGTTTTGCGACTTCCGCGACCTCGGCCCGATTCTCGGCCAGGTGCGTATGTACGTATACATCGGGATATTCAGCAGCCAATTCGGCGCTGCGCTGCAACTGCTGCGGCGATGATGTCAACGCAAAACGCGGGGTAATGGCGTAACTCAATCGCGCTTCGTGGTGCCAGCGCTCAATGAGTTCTCGGGATTCGGAATAACCGGTTTCTGGGGTATCGCGCAGGCATTCGGGACAATTTCGATCCATTAACACCTTGCCCGCAATCAGGCGCATTTTCTTACGTTGCGCGGCGGAAAATATCGCATCGACCGATTGCGGGTGCACCGAACCCAAAACCAGTGCCGTGGTGGTGCCGTTGCGGAGCAGTTCCTCTATGAAAAATTCCGCCACGGCGATCGCATGTTCGTTGTCCGCAAACGCCCGTTCAGCCGGAAACGTATATTTTTCGAGCCACGATAACAGCTGCTCCCCGTAGGAGGCAATAATATCGGTTTGTACGAAATGAATATGGGTATCGACGAATCCTGGAACGATCAGTTTTCCCGAATAGTCGATGACCTCTGTATCCTCGGTAAAGCTCGACTGAAAATCCGAATACGACCCCACTGCTTGCACCCGCCCTTCAGCCACCAACAACCCGCCATCCTCAAAATACGGCGCATCGCGACTGTGCAAACTGTCGCCCGGGTCTTGCAAACAGTGCAAGATGGAGCCGCGAAACAATTGCAGTGGCATTACGGTCGGCCGACTATGGTTCGGTCACGACGAAAATTTCATCGGACTCATCAAATATCCACTCTTCGCAGTTATCTCCGGGCCCAACGCGGTCTACGACAATAAATTCCTGGTCCGCCACCATTGCCATAAGCGGCGCGTGCCAAGTTCCCGAAGCGTAATTAACGCCTTGGCTACCATTGGATATAAACGCTCGAAGCGCAGTCACGTCCACAGTATCGCCGCGCGGCGCCACTACGACGAGAAACGGATCACCGGACATAGGGATAAAGGCCTGACTGCCAAGCACGTGCCGCTCCACCACTTGCACGCGTACCGGTGCCGCCACCGGCGTAAGACAACGCGCTACGCTGATCGCTGCACGCTCATCCGACGCGACGCCGCCGACATCCACTCGGGCCAAATCATGGAATCGCTCTACGGCGCCCCGGTTGATCGGAAAATGGGAAGCACCGTGGGTTTCGACGACATCGCCGAACGACGCGAACGCCTCACGTGTCAGGGCCCGTGAAACAAACCTATACTCGGCCACTGGCTTACATCTCTCAGCGTGAAATTCGACCGAACATGCGTAGGCGGCTCACGCCACCATCCGGAAAAATGTTCAGGCGCACGTAATTAATCGCACCGATGGAACATATCTGTTCGCGGAATTCTTGACGCGCATCCATTTCGAGTTTTACCTCCGGCAGCAAGGTATCCCAATTCAAACTCTGAGTCGCGATCGATGCGATATCCGGGCTGTAGACACGCGCGGCCTGGATGGATGCACGATCAGGGTAGTTGCCTTTGAAGTACGCGGTGTCGATTTCGATCGAGTCGATCTCACCACTGTGGCCAAGCGCTAGTATCACCCAATCGTTACCCGGCTCTCGCCGCCGCCGCGTTTCCCACCCGTCACCCATATTGACGCCGCGGCCAGGGGCATTCAGGTTGTGCATACTGCCGAAATGCTCGTCGTTACACACAATCGCCCGGCCGCCGTTGGTCATGGCCAGCAGATCGATATTTTGCGCGGCATCATAGCGATCCCATTCGGGCTGAATTTGACCGTATACCCGCAATCTCGCGATCCCACCGTCGGGATAGATATTGAGCCGCAGATGGGTATAACGCTCGCCGTTATCGATGGTCAGATAGTGATGGGCATCGCCGGCAAGACCCGTATTCGCGACTATCTCCTGCCATTCAGCCGCATCAGCGGGGATAACTTCGTCGCTCGTACAGGCTTCAATGGATGCCGCAGGCGGATAGTTACCCGTGAAATGCGTCGTGTCTATATCGACACCGTGGATTATGCCTGCCGCACCCAATTGAATGATGCAATGATCATGGCCCGGCACACGCCGGCGGCGCGATTCCCAACCGTCCATCCACTTACCGTTGTCATCAAACCGATCGGCAATGAAGACCGGATCGGCAGGGTCGATTAATCGCTCCTTGGCTGCAAAAAAATCGTCGGTCGTATATACGACCCGTGCGCCCAATCGCGGCTGTGCCAAATTTACCCAGTGATGAAACGGATTCGCTTCGATCTTAATATCGGACATTTGTCGTGTTGCTTAATAGGTTTAAATTAGGCGTTCGACTGATCTGCGATTGCTTGCAATCGAATTCTTGCGATCTTATGGATCTCGCTAATCGCGCGTCGAAATTCCGTATCGTAGTCATTCTGTAAGCGTTCCTGAAACGCCGCCAGGATCGCCTGGCGATTACTACCTCGGACCGCCATCACAAACGGAAACTCGAACTTATTCTTATACGCGTCATTATACTGTTGGAAACGTGAAAACTCATCGGCCGTACATTGATCGATACCGGCGCTGGTCTGCTCCGATGTGGACTCGGCAGTCAGCGTACCGCTGACCGCAGCCCGTCCCGCTAAGTCCGGGTGCGCACGAATCAGTTGCAAGCAACGTTCGCGATCCGCACCGTCGACACTTTGAGCCAACGCCATTGCCAATGCGTCAACGCTATCGTGCCCAACGTCGAGCCCACGCTGCCAGGTCAATTTGGCGACCCATGGCGAGTGCTCATATACGCCCCCGAAACGCTCCATAAATTCAGCCAGCGGCATCCCGCTCGGCCGAGCTTCGAAACCTCTCGACTCCTCGCCCATCGAACCGCCTCCTCAATCACCGGGATACGGATGATGTGCTTGCCAATGCCGGGCAATATCGATTCGCCTTGCGACCCAGACCGCATCGTGTTTTTGGACATAGTCGAGGAAGCGTATTAGAGCAGCCGCACGGCCGGGCCGGCCGACGAGCCGGCAATGCAAACCGACCGACATCATCTTCGGCGAGTGGTCGCCTTCACGATAGAGCGTGTCGAACGCGTCTTTCAAGTAGGCAAAAAATTGCTCTCCAGAGTTAAATCCCTGCGGTGTCGTAAAACGCATGTCGTTCGCATCCAAGGTATAGGGCACGACGAGCTGCGGAGCTTTGTGACTGGAATCCCAATATGGCAA
>JAOTWM010000298.1 GCA_029862885.1 Gammaproteobacteria bacterium | reverse complement strand
CGCCCGTCGTTTCCGTATCTAATGTCAAAGACACCGCAGGGTAAAATCAGTGTTGGAGTCTTCTTAAGTCGCGGTGGCTCATTGGAAATTTGGAATTCGCACGGATTGTTGTCGCGCGAATTGGCCTTATATGAAGCCTTGTCACAGATTGGAATTAATGTAACGTTGATTAGTTTTGGTCGTGGAAATGAGCGAAGTTTTCTTGGTCTGGATTCATCGTTATCATTAGTTCATAACAATTATGGCATCCATCCTCGCCTCTATGAGTGGTTGATACCAATATTGCATCGCCGCCGGATCAGCGAGTGCACGGTATTGAAAACGAACCAAGCAAACGTGGGGAGAATAGCCTATCAATCGGCGCGTATGCTGCGCAAGCCGCTGATTGCGCGGTGTGGTTACCTATGGTCGGAATTTGCGCTAAGAGAGCACGGCAGTAATTCTGCTGAGGCGCGCCGTGCGGTATCGACGGAGCGGCTGCTATTCGACAAGGCATGTCGTATCGTTGTTTCAACCGAAACCATCAAGGCTAGTATTGACCGGGAATATCCCGGGCATTCCGCTAAGACATCAGTGATACCGAATTATGTTGATACTGAACGGTTTTCCCCAACAAGTGGTAACGAGCGCCCCCACGGTGTGCTTTTTGTCGGACGGATCGCGCCGCAGAAGAACTTGCCGATATTATTAGAAGCGATGCGAAAATGTGAGCAGCGGCTTACGATAATTGGTGCAGGGCCGGACGGCGCAGAATTGCGCAATCGATTTCAGGGTCTTGGTGACCGTGTGACGTGGGTCGGAAATGTACCCAATGAGAAACTCCCTGAATTCATGAACGCAGCGAGGTTCTTTGTCTTGCCCTCGCTATACGAAGGCCACCCGAAGGCGATGTTGGAGGCAATGGCTTGCGGCATGGTCACTATCGCGGCGGACTCGCCGGGCATTCGCGATCTGCTGGAGCATCAAATAACCGGATGGTTGTGTGAGCCGACCGCGGACGGAATTGTACAGGCGCTGGGCGAATTGTCCTTGGACACGAAGTTGGCCGATAAACTGAGCGAAAATGCCGCCAACGCCATTCGCAATTATTTTTCCCTGAAACGCATTGCGTCACGCGAGCGCGGGATTCTCGAAGAAATCAGCGTCGCAGTCGGGGCGAGAGTCTGACGCGTCGATTCGGTTTTCGGTACCGCTGGCGTTTCATTAAGACATGAATCCGATACCCCCGAAGATTAGTGTCGTGATGTCTGTCTATAATGGCGAGACGTTTGTCGCTGAGAGCATTGACAGTGTGTTGGCACAAACATTTGAAGATTACGAATTCATCATTGTCGATGACGGTTCCACCGACAAGACTTCGAATATACTGGCTTCGTTTAGTGATGATCGAATCCGGTTAATATCGCGAGCCAATACGGGGCTCACGGTGGCCTTAAACGAAGCATTGCGGCACTGTCGAGCACCATTCATTGCGCGGCAAGATGCCGACGATATATCGTATCCGGATCGATTTGCTTCCCAAATGGAATACCTCGAGCAGCACGCTGAGGTATCCGCAGTCGGTTCATGGGCAACCGTAATCGATGCGGAAGGCGACGCGGTCGGAATGCATTGTAATGCCAGCGATCCGGTCGATATAAAACGGAAGTTATGGTCTGACAACATGTTTGTCCATGGCTCGCTAATGTTGCGACGACACGCGATAGAATCTGTTGATGCGTATCGTTCTCAGTTTCGTTATGCCCAGGACTACGATCTGTTATTGCGGCTGTCGGATCGATATCGAGTGGCGAATATTCCACGCAGCCTGTATGGGATTCGACATTGGCGAGGAAAGATTTCGGTCGATAAGCTTCCCGAGCAACTGGCGTTCCGCCAATTAGCGCAGACCCTAGCAGCACAGCGTCGACGCGGAGAGCAAGATGCACTGCAGCACGGTGAATCCATTGATAAACTTCTAATCCCTGTGGAGCCGCCGAGCCCGCAGCATTTTGAGAATACGATGTTGTATTACTGCTTGCGCTCGGGGCACTTGGCGAAAGCGAGACGAATTATCCGAGAGCTCATGCAAACGAATCCCGGAAGCACCAAACCCTATATACAATTGGCGCTGACTTACCTCGGGCCTACGCTGTCTACCGGTCTCCTGAAATTGTGGGATCGCACGCAACGCACTAATGGTTGACTCCAATATTCCCGACACGGCCCGGCATATAGTTATGGTGATCGGAAGTCTGCAACCAGGCGGCGCGGAAAAGGTTGCCTCGAGTCTAGCTAACGCATGGTCGTTGCGGGGTGATAGGGTCAGTATTATTACGTTGGCGAGTGCGGAGGTACGACCGTTTTACGCATTGGAGCCGAAAATTAGCCTCTTCCCGTTGGATGTTGTCGGAAAATCGGCCAACGTTGTAGCTGCCGCAGCGGCAAATCTAGGACGAATTTTACGACTGCGACGAATTATCAAACGCTCTCATCCATCGGTTGTCGTCAGTTTTCTGACCGAAACGAACGTTTTATCGTTGTTGGCATCGCTGGGACTTTCCTTCCCGGTTATCGTTTCCGAACACACTGATCCGGTCATTTACCCTTTACTATCGATGTGGAAGCGGTTGCGTCGACATACGTATGTGCGAGCGGCAGAAATTGTCGTCTTAAATACGCATATGCAGCAGTATTTCACTGAGCACCTTCAGCGTCGTCCGGTAGTGATTCCCAATCCCATTTCCAGAGTACCGCGCAACGAAACGACTGCGGCGCAGCGAATCGTCGCAATGGGACGGTTTTCTCGGGAGAAATGTTTTGATGTGTTAGTGCGCGCTTTCCATCGAGTGGTAGCGAATCACCCGAGGTGGTCATTGATCATCATTGGTGATGGCGAGCTGCGCACGGACATAACCGAACTAGTAGATAGGTTGGGATTAACGGAGCGTGTTACCTTGACCGGGATAGTACGGGAGCCCGAATACGAACTTCGGCAGAGCAGCATATTTATTTCGACATCAATTCTCGAAGGCTTCCCGATGGCGATCTGTGAAGCGATGTCGCATGGGTTGGCAGTGGTGGCGGTGGAATACGGTCCAGGCATTCATGACATTATCGATGATGGTGTTAACGGCATAGTCGTTCGAGCGAATTCTGTCGATGATGTCGCTGCGGCACTCGAGCAATTGATCGACAATCCCGATCAGCGAGTGCGCCTCGGGGAAAACGCCAGAACTATTACTGATCGTTACGGGATTCAGAGAGTAATGGGGATGTGGGAGTCGGTGTTTCAAAAAGCACTCGAATCGAGTGGGGGCTAACGCGTGACGGCCAATACAGAAGTATTCGAGTTGCTAGGGACAAACGCATTACGCACTGTGAATAAATTTGGAGTCAATCGAGCGATAGGGAATTGGGAGACACTCATCGAGCAAAATTGCCGTTAGCGCTTTGACTGAAATCGTTATGGGTGACACACGATCCGAGAGATTTCAGTTCAGTAAGAACTGGGGGCGATTTTGACGGGATGTCGATGAGCGTCGAATTACAAAAGCGAAGCGGTCCCTTCAAGGTATGCTCGGCCGCTCGGATTTGGAGGGGCTGAAAGTTTTGGATATCGGCTCAGGCAGCGGATTGTTCAGTGTCGCGGCCGCACGGCTTGGTGCCCACGTGCGATCCTTTGATTACGACGGTGCTTCCGTCGCCTGCACCGTTGAGCTCAAGCGCCGTTACGGCGATCAGATTTCGTCCTGGCAAGTTTCCGAGGCGTCGGTATTGGACGAGAATCTCATGCAGGATCTGGGAAAGTTCGATATCGTGCATTCGTGGAGCGTGTTGCATTATACCGGAGATATGTGGCGCGCAATCGAAAATGCGATCGATGCGGTGGCTGAAAGCGGTGACTTACTATATAGCGACTTACAACGATCAGGAATTTCGCAGCTGGATCTGGTGCGCGATAAAACGCCTGTACGGAGTCACGATTACGCGCGACACGCTCAAGGGTCGGCCGTTGCACAGCTTGAGAAATTATGACGGTGTAAGAGGGATGTCGCCCTGGCACGATGCCGTGGATTGGATCGGCAGCTACCCGTTTGAGGCTGCATCGCCCGATCGGATTCACGAGTTTCTAATTAAGAGGGAATTTACGCAGAAGCGGATAAAGCTTGTTGGCGATGGCCATGGTTGTAATGAATATGTGTATCATAAAGACTCCAGTCAGATGTAGTTTGGCCAAAATACCAAAGGATCGCTATTGACCGCCTCTTATTCTTCGAGTGTCCGCTTCGGGTTCGGCCAGAACTGGCAGGCGTACTCGAAAACGCTTAGCGAACAGCGGATACAATCCGCGGAGCGGTCGCTTGTCGACTTGTTATCGACCGCTGAACTAGCTGGGAAGCGATGTCTCGATATCGGTAGCGGCAGCGGGCTGTTCAGTTTGGCCGCACGCCGGATGGGTGCCGCCGTAGTATCGATCGATCACGACGCCGATTCGGTGAGTTGCACGGAGGCGCTTCAGCAACGTTATTTTCCGAACGATCGGAGGTGGGCCGTCCGGCAAGGCTCGGTGCTAGATCAAGGCCTGCTCGATACGTTGGGCGTGTTCGATATCGTGTATACCTGGGGCGTATTGCATCACACTGGCGACATGCGGGCGGCGATGGAGAACGTTTGTGGATGCGTAGCGTCGAAGGGAACCTTGGTGGTGTCGCTCTACAATGATCAAGGTTGGCTCAGCAAATACTGGAAACGTGTCAAATACTTCTACAATCGTTTGCCGTGGTCGCGACCGATTCTAGTTGGAATTTATGCGCCGTATTTTGTCGGTTTACGTTATTTGGTACGGCGATTGGGTGGTCGAACTCAGCTCGAGCGCGGCATGTCGTTGTGGTTCGACATGATCGATTGGTTGGGAGGTTATCCGTTCGAGGTAGCAAGACCTGAGGCGGTGATCGACTTCTATCACGGTCGCGGATTTCGGTTGAAAAAACTCAAGACCTGTGGCGGGCGATCGGGCTGTAATGAATTCGTATTCGAGAACGTCGGGTGAATGACAAAATCGATGCGAATGTGCCGCTGCGCGTCGTATTATTGACTCGTTTGTTGGACTACGGCGGCGCTGAGCGTCAACTCGTCGCTTTGGCAACAGGGTTACACGGGCGCGCCGAGTTTGATGTCAGCGTAGTCGTATTTTATTCGGGCGGCCCGCTCGAATCCGAATTGCGCGAAGCCGGTGTGCGCTGCGAATCTCCGAATAAATGCGGACGCTGGGACATCGTGCGTTTCTTGTTTGGGCTGGTGCGAATCTTGCGCCGCAATCGACCCGATGTACTCTACAGTTTTCTTGATACTCCGAATGTGTTGTCCGCGTTGCTGAAATCCGTGGTCGGAAGGCCCCGTGTAGTTTGGGGAATACGCTCTTCGTTTGTCGATTGGTCGCAATACGATTGGCTCGCTCGGGGGACGTTTCGTTTTAGTCGGTATTTGTCGCGGTTGGCGAGCCGCATTGTTGTTAATTCCGAAGCCGGCCGCCGGCACTATCTTGCCCACGGCTATGCCGACGCACGGCTTTGCGTGATACCGAATGGCATCGATACGCATCGATTCGTTCCCGACCAGGCGAACCGTGCGCTGCAGCGGGAGCGATTGCACATCACTTCAGATATTGTTCTGATCGGCATCGTCGGACGCCTGGATGCGATGAAGGATCACCCTGGGTTCGTTACGGCGGCCGGGATTGTTGCACGGCGGGATGATAAGTTACGATTTATCGTCGTCGGTGATGGGCCAGAGCGGTATCGCGATGAACTTAAAGCTCAGGCGGCCGCGTGTGGCGTCTCGGGGCGGATAGTCTGGCTGCCGGCCGGGAACGATATGGTTGCGATATACAACGCGTTGGATATCCTCGCGCTCACATCCATCGGTGAAGGATTTCCGAATGTGGTGGGCGAAGCGATGGCGTGCGGGATACCGTGCGTTGTGACCGATGTCGGTGATGCTGCGCAAATCGTCGGGGAGACCGGAACCGTGGTGCCGCCATCCGATCCCGAAACCATGGCGAGCGCCTTAATAGCTCTTACCGAGCGGCTCGCCGATGAACGAGAATCGTTAGCGCAGCAAACCCGCTCGCGGATAGTCGTTCAATTCGATCATAACCGGTTCGTGGAACGATCGGCGGAGTTGTTGTGTTCGATTTGCAAACGATCAAGCGGCGCTCAGTGACCGTAGGCTGAGATCCCTCGAAGCAGGTGTCGGTTTTCGGATTTGCCTCTAACCGTATATGGTCTCCTCCCGTTCGGCAAGTTCACATGTTGGCGATGACAGGGAATCAGGTTGCGTCCGTATATCCGGCCTGTTGATGAGGCGATGAGTCATGCCTCT
>JAOTWM010000297.1 GCA_029862885.1 Gammaproteobacteria bacterium | reverse complement strand
GGCCCCCATGCGTAGATTGTCGTGCACCGTGAGATCCGGGAATATACCCCGGCCCTGAGGGACATAGCCGATGCCCTGCCGGGCCCGGCTATCCGCCGAGTCCGCTGTTATGTCTTTCCCGCCGAGTTCCACGCGGCCGGAGCGCACCGGCAGCAGTCCCATTATTGCGCGAACCAGCGTCGTTTTGCCGACGCCGTTGCGGCCTACGACTGAAACGATTTCACCCTCAGAAAGTGTAATGCTGACGCCCCGAAGCACGTTTGCGCTCTGATAACCGGCAATCACGTTGTCGACAAGCAATATATCCATTGTTCCGTCAGTGGGCGTGTCCCAGATAGATTTTTTTCACATCCTCGTTCGCGGTAACCTCGGCAACATTGCCTTCCATAAAGATGCGGCCCTGGTGAAGCACGGTGACTTTTTCAGCGACGCTTTTAACGAAGTGCATATCGTGCTCCACGACTACGATGGTCAGACCATGAGCGTTGAGTTGTTTCAAGACCTCCGTCGTACGATCGGTTTCGTCGCGGGACATTCCCGCAGTCGGTTCGTCAATGAGAACCGTATCCGGATACCCCGCCAGCACCATTGAGATTGCCAGCCATTGAAGTTTGTGATGAGGAAGTTCGCCTGCACGCGTATCATCCGACGGGTCCAGACCAAATCCTTCGAGCGCGATCTGCAGGCGTTTCGCACCGCGTTGATGGCCTTCCTTGTAAACAGCCAGATTCGGATTTGGAATAGCGAGATTGCGTCTCACACTAAGATCCTGAAAGGCCCGGGTCGTTTGAAACGTCAATCCCACGCCAAGTCGAATGCGTTTAAACGGCTGCATTTGGGTGACGTTATGCTCGTGAATGAATATGTCACCGCTTTCAGCGCGTTGAATACCACACAAGAGTGCAAACAGCGTCGACTTTCCAGCCCCGTTTGGACCGATAATGCAGCGCAGTTCACCCGGGCTCACCTGCAGGTTCACCTCGCTTGCCGCAATCACACCGCCAAAATGCTTGCTGACGTTGCGTGCCTCCAGTGCAAATTTGCCGTTCACGGATGATTCACCCGCCGGTACTCTTCGTCGGACGATTGGTGAACCGCCCAATCCACTCAGCAGCCATGATCACGATGCCGCGCGGGAAGAACAACATGGTGATTACTAGCGCAGAACCGATGATTACCATTGCATACTGGTTGCCTTGCGCAGACAGTGTGAATGTGACCCAGTTCAAAACGATGGTGGCAATTACCACGGCAAGCAGACTGGTTCGACCTCCCACTGATGCCCAGATCACCGGCAGCGCCGCCGACAGCAGCCCGACTTGGCTGGGTGTGATGTAGTTGCCCCACTGCACATACAGCAAACCACTCACAGATGCCAATATCGCCGACAGTACGAACACCAGCCATTGCCTGGCACGAATATCGTAGCCAAATGTTTCCGTGCGTAGAGGGTCTTGTTGAATAGCAAATACGACCTGGCCAAAGTTCGAGTTCACCAGCATGCGAAGACTTACATAGCAAACCAGCACAATAACCATGCAGAAATAATAAAAGGAATATCCCATGAAAACGAAACTGCCAATCTGAAATGAGGGAATTCCCGTCATACCGTTGTAGCCCCCCAGCAGCACGGAGCCCACACGCCACTGATATCCGGCGGTCTGGCCCAGGAAGGTTTCGAGGAGAAGAGTCAATACAAGCGTGAGTATAGGTATAATCCACTCTCGCACCCGTGCATAGAACACAAAGTAGGCAAATATTCCGGCAACCAGGGCGCTTGCCAGCAAACCTCCCAATACACCTGCGATCGGGCCGAAGGAATTTCCAGCCATGTTGCCGGCGATGATCCCATAGGCATATCCGGCGATGCCGAAATAGGCGACGTGTCCAAAACTCAACACGCCGCAGTATCCCCAGAGCAGGGCCATGCCGAGCCCAAGTGGAATATTCAACAGGTAGTACGCTACATTGGAAGCGCGAAACTCTGAAGCTTGAGTCGGGTAAAGCGCGAATAGAATGACTACAATGACAAAGCCGACCCAGAAGATCCGCGAGGTCCCAACATCCGCGTCGCCGCCGATCAAACTTAGAATTTTAGAACTCATGAAATGCTGGCTGCGCGGCGGCGATCCATCAACTTTTGTATCGTCGCCGAAATCCCGTTGGGCATGATACGAATAATTATCAGTGCCGCCACCAGCAGCGCGACAGTTCCCAGAAATGCACCGAACGCCATTCCTATTGGCGTCTTAATAGCAGATAGCAAAACGCTGCTGCCCACGGCGCCGCTAATGACATTTGCCGCCCCTCCAACCACAACCGTTATAAAGGCTGGCGCAACGAATTGTTGCCCCATGAAAGGGGCAATGGTCGAGGTGGGCGCCAGCAACGCGCCACTGAGGCCCGCGAGGCCCGCACCCAGGCTGAAGGTGAGGGTGTAAACTCGACTTGTAGGCACTCCCAGCGCTTTGGCCATCTCGGCATTTTGCATAGTGGCGCGGGCCTGCAGACCGTATTTCGTGTAGCGATACAGCCAGTAGAGTCCGATCACCAGGGCGATGGAAATGCCTATGAGTACCAGCCAGTATTCGGAAAATGAAAAACTTCCGTAGGAGTATGAACCGCCGGGGATCTTGATTGCCGGCATGAACGGGCCGAAAACAAGAAACGTGCCTTGCCCAAGAACAAGACTCAAACCCCATGTAACGACCAGTGCACCAAGTTCACGCCCATAAAAACGACGAACAATCAACAACTCGAGGACCGTGCCAAATAAGGCCACGGAAAAAAAGCTCACAACAACAGCTAGAGGAAATGGCAGACCCGCCTGGTTGTGTGCGATGGTGGCAACATATGCACCCATCATCATCAACTCGCCATGGGCAAGATTGATGATATTCATCATGCCCAGAATAACGATGAGCCCCAGTGCAGCTAAAAACAGGAACGCGGCATTCGTTCCAAACTGATATATCAGGCTAAGTGCGAGAGGATCGAGTTCCATGGACAACGCTGTTCCGCCGGTAGCCAGCTATAGGTGCCGGCCCTGATCGACCGGCACCCGCCGTTTTATTGTTATGAATGTGTCGTTACTAACTCAACCCTTGAAGAATGGATCTTCATCCGGAATGTACTGCTTGTACTCTTTATGGCGCACCAGATTCACCCCGAGACGCTGTAACCACCATGGCTGTATGCTGGGCCATTCACGTACGAAACTGACATTGTGATCCGCGTCGGCGGTTGCCAGGCGAATGTAATGCGAACAGTGGTGGGTTGAAGGTTCCATAAACACCGTTCCTTCCGGCGCCTCCAGATGCAGTCCGGATTCGAATGCCCGTTTCACTTCTTCCTGGTCCGTAGTGCCTGCGATGCGCACCGCCTTCGCGTACATATGAATCGAGAAGTAGGTGTTCTGCGCCATTTGGCCAATGTAGGGATCGTCCGGGAACATCTCGTACCAGCGCTTGACAAATGCCCGGTTGCGATTAGTCGGAATTTCTTCGATGTAGTTGACGCAGTTGTACATTCTGTCCAGAGATGGCGCCTTGAAACGGCGGTGCTCATAACCCTGCGCCATGTTCACCGTCGAAGCCATTGGATACTCCAGTCCCGTGGCGGCGGCCTGCGGGTAGTAGTTGGATTGGTTCGATCCGACCAGCAGGGTGAATACCCAGTCCGGTTTCGCGGCCTGAATTTTCGCGATGGAAGTGGTGAAATCCGATACGCTGAGAGGAACAAACTCCTCACCGATAATCTCACCTCCCACAACCGGCGCAAAAGCCCGGGTCCATGCCGCGGTCAATTGCCCAAAGTTATAGTCCGCCGCAATGGTATACACGCGCGGTCCAAATCGTTGAATCATGTAATCCACAACGGGGATAACCTGCTGCTCGCAGATGGCGCCGGTGCAGAACGTGTTCGAATCCGCTACGCCACCTTCATACTGATTGGTGTAGATATAGAGTTGTTTGAACTGATCGACGATAGGCCGAATAGCTTCCCGTTCCGCGCTTGTGAATCCAGCCACGAGGCAATCAACCTTGTCTTCCTGGATCAATTTGCGGGTGAGCTGCTGCCAGATATTGTTGCTGGATTGTCCATCCGGGTGCAACAACTCTACTTCACGACCCAGGATGCCCGACTCACCGGAATCGATGAGCACGTCTTCGTCTTCAACGAAAGCCATGCCCGATCCGCTGAGATCACCGCCGTCATTCACAAATTTGAGGTCTTTGTCGCCGTTGCCCATCACCGGCGGATTGACTGCGTAGTTAGAGAGTGAACCGACTCCCCCAGACCCGGCGGGGCCGCCCTTGAGGGTTTTGCCTTTGTTGATTTCCTTTACAGCAAGTTGCGCGGCATGATCCTTCTGTACGCCGTATACGGCCAGGTTGCCTGACAGATCTTCGATGTGCCCGATTTTTACGGGTCCGCTGGCAGCCGCGAAAGATTTGCTTATCCCCGCCAGATAAGCCGGTGCGGCAATACCCGCTGACACGGCGACTGATCCCTTTAAAAAGGTTCGGCGCGTAAACGTCAGATCAGCATTCTCGTCTAGTGCATCTTCGACTACGTTATTCGTATCGGTTTGATCAGGCGTATTTTCTTTCTTCATTATCGACCTCCTGGGGTTTAGTGAGAACAAAGTATAAACTACCCGTTTTCGCGCGGCAAAGGTGAATCGGGCCGTACGGTTGGCTGGCATCCGTAACCCTGTCACCATGATCCAAAATTCCCAACCAGTTCCCACTGCTGAGTACCCATCCACGACTTACTTCTCGGCGGCGCTCGAGGTAAATGAGGTAGTACATATGCTTAAGGTGCGTTGGATGATCGTGAATTGAAGAACGATCGATTAGGCGCCCGGTTGCAGGTCGAAGCCATCGCCGACGAGGTGCTCACCGCTTATGACAGACGACGCCAGATTTCACCCTTTTCGAAGCGCCTTACAGATTTCAATCTCGGTATCGCCTACGAAGTGACCGCCGCGGTCAGGAACAAGCGCAAGGCGCGTGGTGAGCGGCCGGTTGGGCGCAAGGTTGGTTTTACCAACCGAAACATGTGGTCGGAGTACGGCGTGCACGCTCCGATATGGGGTGATATGTATGACACCACGGTGCGCGATCTTCCCACGGGCGGTGAAGGCTTCGATCTCGACCCGTTTGTCGAATCCCGCATCGAGCCGGAAATCGCATTTGGGCTGGCGCGGGCACCTGAACCAGACATGGACGACACCACGCTCCTGTCCTGCATCGACTGGGTGGCCCACGGCTTCGAAATAGTGCAATCGATATTTCCGAACTGGCACTTCGAGGCAGCGGATACAGTCGCGGCTTTCGGGCTGCACGGTGCCCTTCTGTTGGGGCCGCGGCATTCCATCCACACCGGGGATGCGACGCCCTGGTTCGGGGCGCTCGCAAATTTCGAGATTACCCTGGAGTGCGATGGAGAATTGGTCGAGCTTGGACATGCCACCCACGTTCTCGGTGGCCCGCTACCGGCGCTGCGCCATCTCGCCGAATTGTTGACTCGTGATTCGGTCAACCCGCCGCTTGCCGCCACGGAAATCGTCACCACCGGAACGTTGACACTCGCGCAGGCCGCCGCTCCACACGAGCACTGGAGGACGACGATAAGTGGCCTGCCAATCGATGGTATTGCCGTGCATTTCGACTGACGAATCCGCGCGATTCGCCGGGCTGTCTTCAGCGGTCGTCTCTTGAGCTGGATCAACTTGGGTAGGCTTAGTTCTCATCTAGCATTTGAATGCGGGGGCGCAGCTCCATCATTACTGTCCAACAAGATATGTAATGTCTACGAGGCGCAGTGGGCTGCCGAGGGTAAGGTATTGCCGGATTACGTCCAGCGGGAATTCGAGGATTACCTCAAATGCGGTCGTCTTGAGCATGGTTTCCTTCGTGTACGGTGTGATACCTGCCATGCCGAACAGCTGGTGGCCTTTAGTTGCAAATGCCGCGGTTTTTGCCCCAGCTGCGGGGCGGGGCGCATGGCCGAGAGCGCGGCCCTGCTGGTGGACGAGGTCTTTCCCGAACAGCCGGTGCGCCAATGGGTGCTGAGTTTTCCGTATCCGTTGTGTTTCCTGTTCGCCAGCCGTCCGGCGATCATGGGCAAAGTACTGGGAATTGTCTACCGCGTCATTGCCACGCATCTGATCAAGAAAGCAGGCTTTACGACACAGACAGGCCACACGGGCGCGGTGACGCTGATCCAGCGCTTCGGCAGTGCGTTGAATCTGAATATCCATTTCCATATGTTGTTTCTCGATGGTGTCTATGTGGAGCACACCGGATCAACCACACGGTTCAGCTGGGTCAAGGCGCCGACGAATGACGAACTCGCGCAACTCACCCATATTATCGTACAG
>JAOTWM010000296.1 GCA_029862885.1 Gammaproteobacteria bacterium | reverse complement strand
AACAGGCCGGATATACGGACGCAACCTGATTCCCTGTCATCGCCAACATGTGAACTTGCCGAACGGGAGGAGACCATATACGGTTAGAGCGAATGCGAATACCGACCTACATTTCAACCTGGGCACTTGGTAGCGCAGACAGAGCGCCAGCGATATCCGCCGTTAACATTTCTATCGCGCCCGCTCTTCCTGGTATATCACTCGGCTAACCTTGTACATCATGAGATTATCGTGGAATTGTCTTGGATTACTTAAGTTAAATCAATCGATGCCGGCGATCAGCACTTAAGTGCGAATATACTTTTTCGATTTATCAGCGCGCATGTACTGCTTTCTGGCATCGAAGTAGGGCTGATAATCCCAGGAAGTCGCATTGGTATGCATTGCCGATTGTACGATTTTCTGCATCGCAAATTTGGCGTTGATGTCAGGCGTGATCGACGCGATGTCGAAGCGCGATTCGATCACGCCGCCGAGTTCGACTGCAATGTCGGTGTACTCCGGATTCCCACAAAGATTATTCCACTCACCCGGGTCGGCCTCGATATCGAATAGTTGGTGATCGGCACCATCGAGATAAACATACTTGTAACGCCCCTTGCGGATCATAAAACAGGCGCGAAAAACTCCTTCGGCGTGATATTCGGAAATTGCATCGCGCCGGGATCATCCTCGCCGTGCATGAGTTTCATCAAACTGCGACCATCCATGCTTAGACGTTCAAATTCTGGAATGCCAGCCAGATCGAGCATCGTTGGAGCGATATCGATCAACGACACGGCCGTATCGACGGGCGACGTGGCAGGTACGCCCGGCAGACTGACGATCATCGGTATACGCGAAGAGAATTCGTTGAAGCTGCGCTTTTGGATCATGCCCTTTTCGCCCGCCATATCCCCGTGGTCGGCAACGAAAATGATTGCTGTGTTGTCACGCATGCCCTGCTCCTCAAGCACGTTTAACAACTCACCCACCTTGTCATCGATGTACGAATAGAGTGCGTAGTAGCCGCGCCGAATTGCACGCAAGTTATCCGGATCGCGAATTTGATCGGCGTGGCGATCGGCGCCGTGCCAACGATTCAGCGCTCGATCCATTTCCGAATAGTGCGTTTCCATATTTTCCGGATATTCAGGGATAGCGATCTCGGCATTTTCGTACATGTCCCAATATTGTTTTGGCGCGACAAACGGCGGATGCGGGCTGGTGTACGACGACACTAATGCAAACGGTTGATCGTGTTTTCTCCGCAAATACTCGAGACTTCGGTAGTGGGTTTCCTCGTCGAACTGCAATTCCAGCGTCCACCCGGAGCCGATGTTTTCGGCAAGGTATTGCTTGTAAAAATCGAACGCCAAAACATCGGCGCCAGCTTCACTGGGTTGATATGACCAATCGTAGGACGATGGGTAAACATCCGTGGTCAACCGACGTTTGAAACCGTGTAATTGATCGGGACCGATAAAATGCATTTTGCCGCTCAGCGTAACGTCGTATCCGGCATTGGTTAGATAGTGGGCGAAGGTAGGCGTGAGCGCGGAAAACGAGTCGCCGTTGTCGTTGCAACCGATACGGGAAACATACCGCCCGGTCATTAGGCCGGCGCGGGCGGGCACGCACATTGGACATGGGGTGTAGGCCGCGTCAAAACGCGTTCCCGCTACGGCCAGCCCGTCGATGTTGGGTGTTTTCACCGCATCGTGCCCGTAGGCACCGGCGAGAAATGGCGTCATCTGGTCGACCATGATGACGAGAATATTGGATGTTCGCTGCATCGGATCCTCCGAAAGTCATAGAAATAAATATTATTAATATTTACTTGATAATTAGTTAATATTATGTATACTGAGTTGTGAAAATATTAATATTAATGATGTCGAGCCAATCCATGCCTTCCTCCAATCACTGCTCCTACTGCGACGCTGGTATGCGCATCAGTAAATTGACCTGCGAGGAGTGTGGCCTCGGCCACGAAGGCGATTTCTTTACCCCGCGGCTGTACCGCCTCGAACCCGAGGAGCAGCAATTCGTGGAATTGTTTGTGGTTGCCAGCGGCAGTCTCAAACAAATGGCGGCGGCGCTGGGTGTGTCCTACCCAACGGTCCGCAACCGGCTTGACCGGCTCATTGAAACCCTTAAGGCGGAACAACACATCGATGAGGCACGCAAGGAAACAATCCTCAAGGACATCGAAGCCGGTCGCATCCGACCCAAACACGGCATGCGCATGATAGAGGCAATCTGAGAGCGAGTGAAGCCATGACCAGTAACGACGACGCAGCACGCATTGACGCCATGCTAAAGGCGGGCACCCTCAGCGCTGAGCAGGCGGAACGCCTGCGAGGCTCGCTCAAAGCGCAGCAGGAACGCGACCGCATTTACGCACAACGAAGTTCACACTCGCGCCAACGCAGCCACCACCGTTTTGCCATCTTGTTCGGTGCGTTGGTGTTGTGCTTCGTGCTGGGAATCACCGGTGGCTACCTGCTGTTGGACAACGCCACTGATATCACTGCCACAGCACCTACGGCGCCGGCCGGGACGGTTAATGGCCAGCGCCCCATCGATCTTTCCATGCTCGACCAAGAAAGGAGCGACACTATGCAACGCACCGGTACCTTCTCTGGCATCGTTATTCTATTGATCATTTTCGCCGCTCTCGGCGTCGGCCTGCTGCTGCTCTACAACGGCTTGGTCAAATCACGCGAACAGGTCAATGCCGGCTGGGCGCAGGTAGAAAATGTCTACCAGCGCCGCCTCGACCTGGTGCCACTGCTTATCGACGGCGTGAAGACCTACATGGAACATGAACGTGATACGCTCACCGCGGTCACCGAGGCCCGCGCGCGCGCCATCGAAGTCAGCGGCATGCTGGGCGGTGAGGCCCCGCAGACGGTGGAACAGTTCAAGACGCTCGAAGCCTCCCAAGGCGCGGTCGAATCGGCCCTCGCGCGGCTGTTCGCGATCGTGGAAAACTACCCGGATCTCAAGGCCAGCCAGAATTTCCTGGCCCTGCAGGATCAGATGGAGGGCACCGAAAATCGCATCGCTTTCGAACGGCGCAACTACAATGAATTCGCGCGCCGCTTTAACACACGCACGCTGACCTTTCCTTCCAACATCGTAGCCGAACTACTGGACTTTGACGCCAAGCCCTACTTCCAGGCCGAGAATCGAGCCATGGAGAGTCTCAAAGACCCCTTCAATCGGCTCGCGGAATGAATGCCTCGGTGCGCTCGGTTAGACTCGCGCTGATCGCCGCCGCCATTACGATTGTCGCTGCCACCGGCGGGATCTATTTTCTCAACCAGCGCGACACACCAGCGCGGCTTGCCGCCTTTGACCCCGACGCCCGTCCGCAAAACGAACGTCATCTTTTCGACTATGCCGACATCTTGAGCCATTACCAAGAAGGCGCGCAACGTTATTTAACGACTCTCGCCCAACGCTTTCACATCGAAGCGCTAATCCTCACCTTACCCAAGCCCCTGCCCGGTCGCTCGCTGGAACAAACCGCGGTCGATGTCGTGAACGCCTGGCGCATCGGCATGGACTTCGAAGGCCGCGGTCTGTTGCTGCTACTCATCGACCGTGACAAAGAGGTCAAACTCGAAGTCACCTATGCCCTCGAAGACGTATTCACCGATGCGTTTAGCGGCTACATCGAGGACCTGCAACTGCGGCCCTACTACCGCGCCGGCGACCTTGGAACCGGGCTCATCGCGGTGATGGAAGAACTCGAACAACGCGCTCAACTCAAAGATCAAGGGAACTATACACCCGGCATCATTGCCACCATTGACAGCGAACTGTTGGCCGGCGGTGCGGGTGCACGCCGAGCGCTCGCCCGCGAGGCACCGCCACCCGAACTTCCCGTGGCCCGTACTGGCCGTGGTGCGCGCACACCGAAAGAAGCGTGGGAGATCATGCTCACCAAATGGGCGGGGCAAGGCGCTGAAATCCACACCGACGTCTACACCGCGATCACGCGGCTCGCTATGGGCAGCCCCGATAGACCCGACCCGCGCAGCAAACACTCCGTGCCGCACTGGCAATCGGCCCCCACCACCGTGCGCCAGAACGGCGATCACGCGGTCGTCACGTTCGGCCCTAAGCAAGGCTGGGACAACGCACCGTTTCTGTTCTGCAATACCGGCGCCGGCTGGAAATTCGATATCGTGCACCAGCGCCGCCTGGTGGTCATGGGGCCCAGCCCAACCTGGAAGATCGAACGCGGTAACTACCCCTACGTCGATCTATTGAGTGACTTACCCCAATCCATGGGCAAGGACCTGCCGCTGAAACCGGGTGACTATTACCGCTGCAAGGACGATCAAGCCGTCGCAGCACGCATCGCGGCACTGGAATCCGCCAATACAAATAACCTCGGTGACATCGCCGGACTACTCGAACTCGCGCACCTCAACGTTATCACCGGCCGCCGGCCCAACCATGTGCAACCATTATTGAATCGCCTAAAGCAGCTCGCCCCGCAACTCCCCGAACCCTATCGATTGGCCGCGATCTACAACGTCAACACCTTTTTTCAATATGAGACCGCACTCAAAGACGCGCAGAGCTACGTTAAATTACGCCCCGACGATGCGGACGGCTATAACATGATTGGTTTTTTGCACCGCCGCCTACGCAACTATCAAGAATCAATCGACGCTCTCGAACGCGCTATCGACATTCAACCCGGCAGCGCCTATGCCTACAGCGTTATGGCACGCAACTACGTGTCCCTGTGGCGCGAAGCCAAGACCGATCGCGCACGTACCCGCTACCGCAGACTTGCCCAAGAGCTGGCCGGTAAAGCCGCAGCCACGCCCAGCCTCACCCCGCAACGGTTGGCATGGCTAGAGGCATATCTCGCAAGGGCGGGGATGTAGCACGAGAACCTCTTGGATTCAGCATTGCAATTGCACGCATAAAGACCTCGTCGTGGAGTGTGCCTGCGGTGTGGGCGAGACACGGCTACTTCACCCTAGTCGATCGTTGCACGGTGCGCCCGCCAGGCGCGAACTCGCCGGGTGGCCGCCATGCCGGCCCACCCGATCGCCACGAGCAATGTCAGGGCGGACACCGGCGCGGGGTCGGCACTTAAACTCACCATGGCACCGACCAGTAGCGCGATGCCAATCAGCAATGCGGCGAACGCGGCGGTGGGTGATCGACGTCGGCGGCTGCGCAAGGTGACGATGGCAAACCAAATCAGCGCCGCACCGAGTACGCTCAGCAACACCCCGTAACGGTTCGCATCGGCGGATGCATAGCGAATGCTGAACATCGCGTCGTCGTCGAATTGGTTGGCGTAAAGCTTTTCAAACGCGAAGTGCACGCCCTGCACGGGGACGCCGATACGCAACGTCCCGTCCACGGGTAGCTCGGTCGCGCGCGCGGTCCCCACTGGAGAAACCGCGTCGAGTGCCGACCACGCATTGCGCGGATCGCCCGGCGCTCCATTTACTATCATTTTTAACGAAGTGTCGGGCTTGTCATAGCGTGCCCCATCGGGAAGGTAGACATCCCATCGCGTGTGCGTGACTACCATATCCGGGGACGGCAGACTTCCCGAAATCGTACCTATAAAACCCATCGCATGGGCGCGCGTTGCGTACACCATCTCGACCGGAAAGCCAGCGGATGCATTGATCATCTTTATCAATACCGAGGGTCGCCCTTGCGGTTCCGTATCGCGATACCGTGCCGGCTTCTCGGGCTTACCGTCGACAAACACCGACCATACATCCGTGTCCGGCGGTAGTATAAGACGCATAAATTGTTGGCGACTGTTGCGCACGATGAATCTTGCGGTAGTCACCGCTAAGCCGTCCCGTGTGAACAGGGTACGATAACCGGCATGTTCGATCATTGCGGCCTGAACATCGATCTGTTTGTGGCGCGTCACGTCCAGATCGAGTTTGAATGGGGGTTCGGCGTGCACATATTTGTACGCCAGCAGTATGGGATTGGTCGTCTTCAGCACTAGTTGCCGTGGCAACTCACTGACATCCAATGACGCCAGTTGTTCTGCCGTGATGGCTTTTATTTCTACGGCAGTGAGCGCTTCGACCGCGATCCGCCCGTGCTCTACGTCGGCATCGGCGACTGAAATGGTGGGAACGGTCGTGTGAGTATCGCCGTCGACCATGATGTGTTCGTAAATCACTTCGATCCGAAATACGCCCCGCATGTCTTGCGTGAAAGCGAGCGAGGCGATCTGCCCGATCGAATCATCGCGAATATCGTGTGAACGCAGTGATGGCGCAGAAATATTCAATACGCTAATGCCAGGCGGAAGCCGCAACTCGAGGTCGGTCACCGCGCCCGACTTGACGGCAACTTCGATCGTCGCAGAACCCTTTAGCGCCACATCTCCGATCGAAATCAACGTATCTA
>JAOTWM010000295.1 GCA_029862885.1 Gammaproteobacteria bacterium | reverse complement strand
AATCGACCGCCGAACTATTAAAGAATATCTCGAGCGGGCGATCTTTGGTCGTGATCGAGCATGATATGGCATTCGTCAAAATGATAGCCAAGACCGTTACCGTATTACACCAAGGAAAACTGTTGGCCGAAGGCAGTATGGATGAGATGCAAAATGACGAGCGGGTGATCGAGGTCTATCTCGGTGGGTAAGTTGCCAACAGTGCTCAAGGTCGATCACTTGAATGTGTGCTATGGGGACAGCCAGGTCATCCGTGATATTAGTTTTGATCTACATAGCAATGAGACTGTGGCTATTATGGGTCGTAATGGCATGGGAAAAACTACTCTACTAAAGGCTCTGATCGGGTTGTTGCCAACGCGCTCTGGATCGGTAGAACTTGACGGGCAGGCAATTACCGACGCACAAAGCCACGAACGAGTCTCCGCCGGTTTGGGTTATGTGCCTCAGGGCCGAATGATCTTTCCCTTTCTGACCGTGCAGGAAAATATTCTTACAGGCATGCATGGCTCTAAAATCAAGAAAGTACCGTCCTTTGTTTACGATGTATTTCCGGTGCTTAAAGAAATGCGAAAACGCCGTGGTGGCAATCTCTCCGGGGGGCAGCAGCAGCAGCTCGCTATAGCCAGGGCGTTGGTCAATAATCCTAAAGTACTGATTCTTGACGAACCGACAGAGGGGATTCAGCCGTCGATCATCAAGGACATTGCGAAGTCATTAAACCATCTGAAAGCGGAACTCAACTTTGCGTTACTGGTGTCCGAGCAGGTGTTGAGTTTTACTATGGAAATCGCCGATCGATTCCTCATTATCGAAAAAGGTGAAATTGTCTACCAGGCTGACGGAGACGAGGTCGATACCAAAAAAATTCATGCTTATCTAACCATCTAGTCCTTACCCCAAATTTTGGAAACCGAGGAATTTTATAATGCCGCTACGTCGCCCTTCAAAATCAGATCTCGCCTCAATCAGTTCTAGGCGTCATTTGCACCTTAGCGAAGTTGAACTGGAAGATTTATACGAACTGGTTTGCGATAATCTAACCCTGTACGATGAACTCGAACAGTATCCGGACCCGGTTCGTGAAATAGTGCCAGCGGTGCGGTTGCCAGGGCGTCGGTTGTCACCGGCTGAAGATCCGCTTAATGCCATAGTCAGAACCTGTTCGGTAAAATTACCTGGTGCCAAAGGCAAGCTTGTCGGTAAGTCGATTGGTGTAAAAGACACCATCTGCGTCGCTGGAATTCCCATTTCCTGCGCCTCACGGCTACTCTATGACTATACCCCCGATATCGACGCAACCATTGTTACCCGCATGCTAGAAGCAGGTGGTCACATAACTGCAGTGCTCAACACCGATGACTTCGCGTTTTCCGGGGGAGGGCATACCAGCGCTTACGGTGTTACCCTTAATCCTGTAAACAAAAAACATACGGCTGGCGGTTCTTCTTGCGGTTCGGCTGCTGCGATAGCCGATAATCTGGTAGACCTCGCAATCGGTGGCGACCAGGGAGGATCGATCCGTATACCTTCGGCGTGGTCAGGAATAGTTGGTCTGAAACCGACCCATGGTCTGGTGCCCTACACTGGCATCGTAGGGTTCGATCTCACCATAGATCACATCGGACCGATGACTCGAACGGTTGAAGACGCGGCCTTACTGCTTTCCGTGATTGCCGGTAAAGAACCTGATGCAGCCGACCCGCGACAACCCGGTCAAATCAAGACTGTCGATTATGTTAAGGCACTGATAGGCGATACGAAGAAGCTTAAAATAGCGATTGTCAAAGAAGGCTTTGGCTCTCCACTGTCTACGCCGGCCGTAGATACGGCTGTGATGAATGCTGCTAAGCTGCTTGGGAAACTCGGCGCCCAGGTCAAGGAAGTTTCGATTCCCGAGCACAAGACTGTGGTCCCGTTGTGGAACGCCATCGCTATCGAGGGCGGGGTGTCGAGTTTTTATGCTGGACACCACAGTTATCAGAATAAAGGTTGGTATAACCCGAGATTGATGTCAGCCATGGGTCGGGGTATCAAGGCTCATGGTGGCGATTTTTCGCCGACGGCGAAGTTGGGTACTTTGATCGCTGACTACATGACCGATCAATACCATGGCGTTTTCTACGGGCGGGCGAGGAATTTTTCGAATCAACTGACTAATGCTTATAACAAAGTGTTTGAGTCCTTTGATTTGGTGCTAATGCCGACCACCCCTCAGACTGCGCATAAAGTGCCACCCAACCCCGAGGACGACCGTAAATCCTATATCCGACAGGCGCTTAACATGGTGGCAAACACCGCAGCCTTTGATTTAACCGGGCACCCCTCAATTACCGTGCCGTGCAAAGGCGTGAAGGGATTACCGGTTGGATTGATGATTACCGGGCGTCATTTCGAAGACGCAACGGTATTGCGTGCGGCCCACGCTTACCAGCAGGCTTAATCATTGCCGTTATAGGCGATGCATGTGATGCTATCCATTCTACTAGCAAGATGTAAAATTTTCAGCGCTGCGGTACACTATAAATGGCCTGTAATAGTTTTCACCGAGTTGATCTCGGAATTTAGAAGCCAGATAATATCTAGTAACAACCCAACAGGAGCGAATCATGTATCACGGTGATATTTCAAGCAGTAAAGATACGGTCGGCGTAGCCGTCGTAAACTATAAGATGCCCCGTTTGCACACTAAGGCGGAAGTTATTGATAATTGCCATAAGATAGCTGACATGATGGTCGGTATGAAAACTGGGCTTCCCGGAATGGATTTATGCATTTTCCCGGAGTACAGCACCCACGGAATTATGTATGACGAAAAGGAAATGTACGAAACTGCTTCTTCATGCCCAGGCGAGGAAACCGAGATTTTTGCTGAGGCCTGTCGCAAATCTAAAGCCTGGGGCGTGTTCTCGCTAACCGGCGAACGCCACGAGGAACATCCCAACAAAGCCCCTTATAACACGCTTATTCTAATGAGTGATAAGGGCGAGGTAGTGCAAAAATATCGTAAGATAATGCCCTGGGTACCGATTGAGGGCTGGTATCCGGGTAATTGCACTTATGTCAACGAAGGACCGAAAGGCCTGAAGATGAGTTTGATCATTTGCGATGATGGCAACTATCCGGAAATTTGGCGCGACTGCGCAATGAAAGGTGCTGAACTCATTGTACGTTGTCAGGGTTATATGTATCCAGCAAAAGAGCAGCAGGTGATTATGGCGAAAGCAATGGCCTGGGCCAATAACAGTTATGTCGCTGTCGCTAACGCATCTGGTTTTGATGGTGTTTATTCTTATTTTGGTCATTCAGCTATTGTTGGATTTGACGGCCGTACCATGGGTGAATGTGGCGAGGAAGAAAATGGCATCCAATACGCGGCACTTTCAAAATCACTGATTCGTGATGCGCGGCGCAACGGACAATCGGAGAACCACCTGTTCAAATTATTGCACCGTGGCTATACCGGAATGATCAATTCAGGCGACGGAGACCAGGGCATGGCAGCCTGTCCTTTTGATTTCTACACCAAGTGGGTGGAGGATCCGGATGCGACTCGAGAGATGGTTGAAGCAATTACACGCGAAACTGTCGGAACGGATGAGTGCGAAATGGAAGGTATTCCCAATCAAAAAACAGCGGCGCATCGATAACTTTTTTTAATCTAAAGATAACGAGAGCGTTAGCTCTCGTTATCTTTTTGGCGTGTTAGTCTTTGTGTTCACATGAAAGTTTATTAGGTTGAACAATGCCGCTTAAAGAATATTTGATCCTCGAGGAACCCTACTACAGGCCGGTAGGTAAGGAAGTCGAGCATTTCACCGCAGCGCATGCAGATCGTATGCCGCTTGTTTTAAAGGGACCAACCGGCTGCGGTAAGACCCGTTTTGTTGAATACATGGCCTACAAATTAAAGATACCGATGATTACTGTATCCTGTCATGAGGATATGACGGCATCAGACCTGGTTGGACGTTTTCTGCTGGATGCCGAAGGGACAGTGTGGCACGACGGGCCTTTAACCCTGGCAGTTCGCTATGGCGCAATCTGTTATCTCGATGAAATTGTTGAGGCACGCCAGGATACTAGTGTCGTGATTCATTCCCTAACCGACCATAGACGGATGCTTTCGTTAGAGAAAAAGAATGAAGTGATTAAGGCCCACTCGGATTTTCATCTGGTTATTTCCTACAATCCGGGATACCAAAGTGTGTTAAAGGATTTAAAGGAATCGACCAAGCAGCGCTTTGGCGCTATTAATTTTTCCTACCCTGAACCCGAAGTAGAAGCTGAAATTATCGCTCGAGAGTCTAAGGTTGATTTGACAGTAGCACGTAAATTGCTAAAAATTGCTGAACGTTCTCGTAACCTAAAAGGCCATGGCCTTGAAGAAGGCTGCTCTACGCGAATGTTAATCCATGCGGGAAGACTCATTAATCGGGGGATCCCACTGGGCGAGGCTTGCGAGATTGCGCTGGTATCCCCGCTTACTGACGATCTTGATATTCGTCGGGCCTTAGGGTCTGCTATCGCAGCCTGTGCCTGATCACATATTCGAAAAGGCATGAGTCGTCAGTCAAAACCGGACTTTCTCAATGTTGTCGTTAATGATGGGAAACTCGCAGATGAGGCTATCGTTGATCGTGTTCTGAATCATCCTTTCCCCGAAGCTTACGAGGCAAGATGGCTTCGAGCCCGCCGACGACTGGCGCAGGCGGGTTATGGCGATGCGGTCGTGAATTCCTACACGCGCTACTCTTGCGAACTTGTCAGTAAAATCGATCCACAATACGTTTTGCAGTTGGCTGACATTGTGTCAACGGTTGCGATAAAATCCGGTAAGGCCGCTGCGGAAGAATTGCCAGCAACTGCTCTAAAAGCGGCGACTCGATTGGAGGGAGATGAGTGGCGCTTTCGTTCATGGTTGAGCTTAATGGAGCGCTTTGCAAATCTGGCGCCCGAATCGATGCTGGTTGTTTTGCAACAAATGGATCAATTGTTGAGTCGACTCAATGTATCTCGACTGGAATCCTGGTTGCTCGCGGGCGTCCGGGCAGCAGGCACTGATTCAGAACGGCGCTATCAATTCTTTAACTTTGCTAATCCTGAAGCCGAGCGATGGCTAGAAAGGGAATCTGGTTCGGTTATTTTTACCGATGTTCAACGCGAATTAAAAGCTTATATGAATGCTTTATGGGGAATTCGCATGCCGTTGCGCGAAACCTCGATGCACGCTCCCGATCATGTGTGGCGCCGTGCAACTTTTGGTGGCGGCATTATTCATATGCCGCCCGCCTTTCCAGGGTATAGAGGAGACCAGGCGACGGATTTATTTCACGCATGTGTCGCACATGTCGGTGCGCACCTGCGCTACTCGCTTAAGCCGTTTCCGGTTAAACAATTGAAACCGATGCAAGTCGCGCTAATTTCTTTAATAGAGGATGCACGGGTCGAGTATCTGGCGATGCGTGAGTTTCCCGGCTTGCGACGATTGTGGTTGCCTTTTCACATTGCCATGGCAAGCGGAGTGATGACAGCGCCGAGTTTGTTCGCCAGGCTATCTCGTGCATTAATTGACCCTAATTATCAGGACGAGGATGGCTGGATCCGCCGCGGTCGGGAACTTGTGGATGCACAAAGACATCGATGGGACCAGGATTCTAGCCGTGAAATAGGTGGATTACTGGGCAACAATCTAGGGCAGATGCGAGTGCAGTTCAACGCAAAAACCTTTGTCGTCGAACCCGCCTATCGGGATGATAATCGTGGATTGTGGGATTTTGGGGACCAACAATCAGGGATGGAAATGGAAGCAGAGATGGTGTTCGATTCGGCACAAATTAAAGAGCTGCCAGAACAAGATCATACGCCTCCAGACGATGAACGTCAGGAACTCGAACAAAGTGATGATACAGAGGCAAGTCCGATTTCAGTTCAAGTGGTCGAAGAAGAGGGTACTCCCGTAGCGCGGTATTCAGAGTACGACTACGTCACTGGCCGCGAACGACAGGAATGGACGACTATTGTAGAGTTTATGCCGAAGCCAGGTCCTTTGCATATGGTCGAAAATACGCTGGAACAATATGCCGATGTGGTTAACCAAATTAAACAACTGATTAGCAATGCGCGTGTTAGTCGACCGCAAAGACAGCGCAAACAACATGACGGCGACTATTTGGATATCGACGCCTGTATCGAGGCTGAAGTCAGTAAAAGGTTAGGTGAGCAGCCTGATCCCAGGGTTTATTCCCGCACGGAACGTCGACATCGCGATCTCTCGGTCATGGTTTTACTGGATATATCGGAATCAACAAACGAAAAAATTCTCGAGTCAGAAGCTAGGGTGATTGATGTCGAATGTCAGGCTACGGCGCTGCTGGCGCATGCAATGGCAGGATTGAATGATCCCTT
>JAOTWM010000294.1 GCA_029862885.1 Gammaproteobacteria bacterium | reverse complement strand
GGCAAATAAAAGCGGGGTTTGCGGGGCATGAGAACCTCCTTGTTCTGATTGCCAAAGAAGAATTCTAGTACAACTTTCCGTCTAAGGGTACTGACCCCTTAGTTGTCTATATCTTCTATACTCTCGATCATGGCAAATGCAAGACCCCCGATGTGTTGTCTGTGCCAAGGTGTGCTTTTACGACGCCATGCATATCATTGACGACAGAATGGTCGTCGATCCCGAGAAATGCATCGTCTGTGAGCTTTGCCAGAGTGTCCGTGCATTTGATTCGATAGCACGGACTGAAGACAAACAGCGGGTAGCGCTCAATACGTGAACGTAGTTGTTGCAAATTGAAAGAGGACCCATTGGTCACTTATCAGAGTCGTTGAATATGGGACTTGAATTTCTTGAAGGCAATGAAGCAATCGCCCGTGGCGCAATGAAGGCGAACTGCAATTTCTTCGCCGGTTATCCGATCACGCCCTCCTCGTCAATTTTGCAGTACATGCTAAACATGGTGCCATATAGCGGTGGTGTAGCCATCCAGGCGGAGGATGAGATCGCGTCTATAGGATTTTGCATTGGTGCCGCGATGGCCGGCAGCAAGGTATTGACTGCCACCTCCGGCCCGGGAATCAGCCTGTACAGCGAGAACATCGGCCTGGCTATCATGGGCGAAACCCCCATGGTCATTGTCAATGTTCAGCGCCAGGGGCCGGCCACCGGTTCCGCGACGAAAGGAGCAGAAGGCGATATTCAGTTCACCCGCTGGTGCACTTCCGGCGGGCTTCCCGTGATCGTATTGAGTCCGGCAACGGTCGGCGAGGCTTACGAGCTTACCTACCGAGCCTTCAATCTCTCCGAACAGTACCGCTTGCCTGTGTTTCTCCTGACCAACAAGGAAATCGGAATTACCCGTGAGTCTGTCGACCTTGATACCATCGCGCTGCCATCTCTCGTAGAGCGTGCTCGAGTGGTTGCGGATGAGGAGTATCTACCGCATTATTTCGACAAACTATCCGAGGTGCCGGCGATCTCTGACTTCGGCGGCGAGCACATCGCCCGATTCACTACATCGACCCACGACAAGGCTGCCTATCTCACCACCAGCCCGCTGGTGATTCAGGAAATGATCGACCACTACACGGCCAAGATAGAAGAAGCTGCCGATGAACTGGCCCTGGTGAAAGAGGACTTTCAGGACGGTGCGGAAATCTTGATTATCAGCTATGGTATCACCTCCCGATCCACGGCGGTTGCCGTGCGTGAGGCGCGAGCGAAGGGTGTGAAGATTTCCGCGCTTACCTTGCAGACACTCTATCCCGTTTCCAAAACGGCCATGACCTCGGCGATGAACGGAATGAAGAAGGTTATCGTGCCGGAGATGAATATGGGCCAGTACATCCTGGAGGTAGAGAGATTGGTGCCTGCGGGTGTGGAATTGGTCGGCGTCAATAAGATGGACACCACACTGATTTCACCCGATGAAATCCTTGAGCGGGGAGGTTTGCGATGAACGCGGTTCGTGAGACTTACCTGACAGACGCAATCGGCCCTTTGCCATTTTGTCCGGGTTGCGGCCATCATCGACTGATCAAGGCGTTGGACAAGACGCTGACCAAACTGCAGCCAGATCCGAAGAAAGTAGTGATCGTCACCGACATCGGTTGCATCGGCCTTGCCGATCGCTATTTCGTTACCCATGCCTTCCACGGGCTGCACGGCCGCTCGATCACCTATGCCTGTGGACTAAAACTGGCGCGACCGGAATTGACCGTCATCGTCCTGAAGGGAGACGGTGGTTGCGGCATCGGCGGTACCCATCTCCTCAACGTCGCGCGCCGTAACATCGGTATCACGCTCATCGTCGCCAATAACTTCAACTATGGCATGACGGGCGGCCAGCACTCGGTGACGACACCGACCGACGGACTCACCGCAACCACGCCGTTGGGCAATATCGAAGCTGCGATGGATCTGTGCGGTACCGCAATTGCGGCAGGGGCCCCCTGGGCCTATCGAGGTACCGGTTTCGACAGAGATCTGACCGACAGGATTGCCGACGCCATCCGTCAGCCGGGCTTCGCTATGCTCGATATCTGGGACATGTGCACCGCCTACTATCTGCCACGAAACCAGCTCGGGAAAAAGGATCTGACCGGTATGATGGAGCGCCTCGGCCTGCAGGCGGGAGTACTCATCGACAGACCGCGGCCAGAGTACGGCGAGCAATATCGTAATCTGCACGAAATATCCGAACAGGTACCGCGGAAGAGACCCGAGATCACGCCGAAATACACCAATACCGTCGCCCGGCAGACAGGCGTTGTGATTGCGGGTAGTGCCGGCCAGAAGATTCGATCCGCTGCCGGGCTGTTCGCCCAGGCAGGTATGTTTGCCAATCTCGAGGCCACCCAGAAGGACGATTATCCGATCACCGTGATGACGGGCCACTCGATTACGGAAATCATCATTAGCCCGGAGTCCATCGACTATACGGCAATCGATTCTCCCGATTACTTCGTGGTGATTTCGGAGGATGGCCTGGAGAAGTCCTGGGGTCGCATAGCAAAGCTTGCCAACAGCGCCACCCTGTATGCTGAGGAATCACTCGATCTTCCTGCGACCGATGCGAAAGTCGTAAGGCTTCCATTCGTTGCCACGGCAAAAAAGATCAACCGGTTGTCAGTCGGGATCGTGGCCCTGGCGGCGATGCTCCATGACACTGGCATGTTCTCGCTCGATGCGTTTAAGGATTCCATAACCGTACTCCAAAAACCGGCGATTGCCGATGTGAATCTGCAAGCCCTGAAAGCAGGTGCCGCGATCTTGTAGGACTGTTGAGGACGATTACCCACCATGAAACCAGAAACCGAACAGCGCTGGCGCGGTTGCCGTGAGGCCGAGAATGGACTGCGCTAGGGCGCGATGGACAACACTAACGCGCAACTGACAACCAACGGAGACAAAGTACATGTCGGCATCAGACAAGCTAGGCGGATATGCATCCGGATTTGGGGAATTGAATGCGGATACAGTGGCCGCCAACGTCACGAGCAATTACAGGCTTATCGATAAAGACGGGAAGACTTACGGCAAGGGAGATCTTCCTGGCTACATCGCGAAGCTTCGAAAGATAGACGACAAGATGCTCATTACCGATGTGGCCGTCGATGGCGACACAGCGTGGTGCAAATGGCAGGTCGGCAACATCGTCGGCGCCGGAAAGATTACCTTCGGGGACGACGGCGTTACGGAGGAGCAACTCTTCTACGCCTAATGAGACCTCGTCGGCCAATTCTTGGCTAGATAATCTCGCAGATAGGGCCGTCGCGACCGAAACACGCGGCGCCCCTATCGTTCATTTGCCCCGACGCGGTTCGTCCCGGCACGCCAGCAACGCATCAGCCCAAAAGATGACTTCCCGGAAAACTTTATTCTACGTTCTGATTGCCAGAGATGAATTCGACTTCAACTTTCCGTTTAAGCGTACTGACCCCTGATCTTGTTTTTTAGTGCGCGGATATGTTCAGGGCCGGTTCCGCAACAACCGCCAACGATCTGTACGCCGTACTTCTTAATCCAGCTTGCGGCTTGTGCAGCATATTCCTGTGGTGGACAGATTTCCTCAAAACTCCACTCCGGCATCAGGAAGCGTCCGGTTTCGGCGTAGGCGAGCTTTGGGCCTGACCAGTGTTTTCCGAGTACTTTTAAAGCTGGCTCCATATCGCCGACCTGAGTGTGCATGATGCCCGCCGCCTGGCCACCCAGCGGAGTCAGGGTTTTTACCAGGGTGTCAAAATCATGCGTGTTCGTCATGCTGTCGGTGTTTTTCCAGCGTAAGCTTTTTACATCAATTCCGTCATCAGCCATCATCGTACTGTAACCGATCCAGACCGGAAGTCCTGTTGAAACGGCGGCTTTGATGACCATGGTTGCGTTTTCGATGTCCCGCATCATTTCCGCGATGATAAGATCCACGCCGGCCTCCGCCAGCACTTCAGCCAGCTCCCGATAACTCGCTTCCGCGTGCTTATCCAGCACGACTTCCCGATTGCCTTTCAGAGGCGGCATGCTGGACATGGACCCGGCGATCCATACGTCGGCGGCGGCGACATTGTCACGCGCCTCTTTCGCTAATTGCACGGATTTAAAGTTCAGCGCTTTGGCTTCATGTCCCAGAGTGATGCTTTCGAGAACATGTCTTGCGGTGGAGTAGGTGTTCGCGGTTATGACCTGCGAACCCGCCCGTATGTAGTCTTCATGTACCTGGCGCACTTCGTCGGGATGGGTTTTAGTGGTTAATCCGCTCCAGACATTCGAATCCAGCGGGACGCCGCGTTGCTGAATCTCGGTGCTGACACCGCCATCGAGCAGGATGGTTTCATTATTGTCTAGTCGTTCACTTAAGGTAGCCATATCCGTATTCTCGCTGCAGGTCGAACATTGAAGGGGCTTGTGATTAGCTGATGAACGATTGTAGTGAGTTTTAAATGAAACACCTACTATCCCGCGTGCCTGTTCAAAGGCGCCAGACGCAAGAACGGCCGAGGTTTAGAGAAAACCGTGTGTGGGAATAAATGCATTTCAATTGCATCATCTCACAGCGGACCGAAACGTGCGCGCCGTATCATCCGATGACCCAGGGCAAGATCGAACGCTATCATCGGTCCATGAGGAACGTAGCCAAGCTTGAACATTAATTACTCACCTTGGCAGCTGAAGCGGATCGATTGCGGGATGCATCAGTCTCGGATGTCGGCCTCGGGGCGCAAAGGGGTCGGTTGGGTTCGACGATATCTGACGGTGTCTATCAGGTCCAATCTGGACTATATCGATCAAGCGTTACCACTATCCCTCTGCACCCCAGCCGCCAACTGCGTCAGCTTATACGATTCCTCCAGCGCTTCTATCACTCGCGGTGCGTCCTTACCCGATAGCCGCTCCAGGTTTTGGACGCGATGATCACCTGGACATCGTCCGAATTCTCTCAACGAAAATGACAATAAACTGTAATTTTCAATCCGCTCTCATCCGCTACAATATTGATCACCTGCTCATTCTTAAAACATTGATCAGGCGCTCAAACTGGGTGTCTGGGAGTGAGTATATGAACCTTAGACGGTAGATCAAGTTCCAAATGTGGCCTCTAATCCAAGGGGTATTTATACTTTTCGACCACCAAATAGAATCAAGGAGAAACCAATGTTGAAACGAGTGTCAATTATTATAATTTTGTTAAACCTAGCAGCCTGTTCGGCACCCTCAACGTTCCCGTTGCAGGACCCTGACGCCAGCTATGAACTGGATACATGGGCGGAGAACAGCGAGATCTATGAGTTTACACCGAAGGCCAACAGCAACATCGCGTGTGTTGTGTTCATCTTAGACAACCTTAACACTGCATCCATGCAGTGCTTCCCCAAGGACAATAATCCCGGATCGTAAGCGCTGACACATTCTGACCCGATACCGCCATGGAACACGCACTTCTGATTCCACAAAGCCGTGTTATTACAGGTGCCGGGCGTGGCCTTCTTGTTCGCCCCACACAACGGGTATTTTGTGTTTCGTGTTAGGGCTATTTTGGTTTTTTGAGGCCCCGAATAGGTAGATGTGACTTTCTCATTAACGAGCCACGGCTAGTGGTCCGGTGGGGGGTCTGTCTAGGAAGTACTCCTTCGTCCTGATTATTTGCGGGAATGGAAGCTACAGTGACAGAAGCTCTCGCGTCGCCACTCTGTCTTAGGATCAGCCGGACATAGGCGACGATTATTGCCTAACCTACGGTATATCCAGCCGGTCACGGTCGCGCGCGGGTATTGTGAATGATCGCAAGACCTGACCCCGTTTGTGTGCGGGGCGTTCAGAATTTCGATCCATATTTGAGTCGCGGTTTTAGTTAATATCGTTCTCCCAAAAACGTCTCGATAGCGGCCTTGAGGCGTTCTAGGTCAGTGCTGTCGTCTGCGATCAAAGGATAGGTGCAGTGATTCGCATCAGTGATATAGACAATCCCACCGCGCCTACTGTTAATGGACCAATGTCCACTCATCACACTACGGTCATCCGGTGGCTCACCGGTTCGGTTCGCCATATCTCGATGTTGAGCAGTGCTGTTTCCAGGTGAAGTATTCATGTTGTTTCCTCCGTCTCAAATTGGACTCATTCGGTTAGTTTCTTTTTATACGCAGTATCAACTCGTTGGGCCGCTGGCACAGCCGTCACGATTAACTGTCTGTTGCTCTTCGCATTTTTCATTGTGTCGTGCGTTCGATGACAGTAAACAATAGCTGCGCTCGTACTATCCTTGGAGCGAACCGTTAGACATGCCATTGGGGTCAGTACCCTTAAGTCCCTGTACGCTTGAGTCGCTAAGACGGCTTACGTGAGCTTGGCCGACCGCGCCGCGCTTGTCCAATATTGCTGTTCAATG
>JAOTWM010000293.1 GCA_029862885.1 Gammaproteobacteria bacterium | reverse complement strand
GTCCTCCGCCGGATAGGTGGCGGGTGCGAAGGTCGGGCCCCCGCCGGGCACAGCGGCGGATCGGAACCACTCGTGGAAGGCATCGGCTCCGATACCCCTGGGTGGCAGTCTATAGCCCTTCCGAGCCAGATCGCGGCCCCAGGCGTAGTGCAACTCGCTGCCCGGTATCAGCTGCCGGAAACCGGGCAGAACGCTGGCATAGGTGGTCAGCGCCGGATCGTCCACGGCATGGTGGCGCAAATCGACCGCGGTATCGGTATAGCCGATCAGTACGGCATCGAGGCCGGCGGCACGAACCTCGCGCGCGAGGTTCGCAAAGCGCGCGTCGAGGGGCGTGCCGTTGTACACTGAGCGGTGGTTCATCAAGTACATCTCGCTTAGCAACGAGGCTCGGCTCGGCCCGCACGGTGAGGGCTGGGCGAAGTGGTTTCGGAACAACATGCCCTCGGAGGCCAGCACGTCCAGTGCCCGCGTCTCGACCAGTGGATGACCGACGGCCGACAAGCAATCGGCCCGCCACTGGTCCGCGGTGATCAGCAGGACGTTGGGCGCATCACGCGTCACGGTTCATCCGTCATCGCACAATGCGCACCGTTCCTGTCGCGTAAGATAGGGCCGGTTACATTCCCCATCGTGCCCGAGGTAATCAATTGGCCGTGGCCTTTGCACGACGCTGCTAACTACAGGTGAGTAAAGAATGTGTGGTGGGCTAGAAACGGGCAACTCCTTTTTTCGAGGCCTCGGACGACTATACCGACATAAAGTGTGCAAAGCGGGCAATACCTTAACCGGACAATTCGCAGACTGATGACAGACTAGTATCTCCGGTTTTCAGCGCCAGCGGCTCGACGGCAAGATGGATTGGTCTAAGCGTCAATGAATTTCCATTTAATTCCTTGTACTTCCCATTAATAGGGTGCATGATGGTGCTACGATCTATCTACTTGTATGCCTTCCGCTACCCCGCCCGATCTCCGGGCGGCCTGTAAAAAGACACCCAAGATAATTGATTGTTCGACACGCGCCCGATTTGCGCGCGGAATCTTTGTATGGAGGCCAGTATGGCTATTGGTACTGTTAAGTGGTTTAACCCTCAAAAGGGTTTTGGTTTTATCGAGCCTGAAAACGGCTCGCATGACGTCTTTCTACATGTCAGCGCCGTGGAACGCGCGGGTTTTGGAACGCTGGCTGAAGGCCAGCGCGTGAGCTATAACGTGGTCGAAGAGCGGGGCAAACAGGCCGCCGCAGACCTCAAGATGATGTAATGAATCTTGCTTAGACAGCATCAAGGCGTCTTATCGCCGGTGACAAACGGCATAGATGGCTTAAGTCTTAACAGAACCTCGCTTCGGCGGGGTTTTTGTTTGCCAAATCGAACCAGGAGTATTTGAAGAAGCAGTTACACCATCCCAAAAGCAATGCGTCCTGACGCTGAATCCAGGATTGTGGAATTTTCAGAACCGAAAATATCATAAGATACGCAAGGCCACTTTCTGCGGACGGCACTCGCTTTGTGCAAACGCGAAAATGAGACAACATGCGCAGATATCCACGGAGCGCACGCACATGTCGAAGACACCGTCGCTGCGCGTCCGACTGCTTTTCCGGTTGGGAATTCACGACTTTCGTACGATTAGCAAAACGTTTGGGTTCGGTACCAGCGGCGGTTTTGAAACGGTTGAATGTCGACGATGCGGTGTCACAATGACCCGCCATGTATAATCAGGTTAAGGCCGTGACCGGTCTACGTACGTGGCGATGATGAAGTCCTTAACGAGGATAGACTGTGCGTGCGTCGGGATCATGCACGACAGCATCTTCGATTACCCCGGATTCCGGATTCCCGCCAGACTTTTACACGCCTTGGGGAAATAGGTTTTATCGACACAAAGTTTCTTGTGCCCAACCCACCCGAAAAATACCTGTGACGCAAATATGGCATGGATGAAGGCGCTTTGATCGCGTGAGCACAAAGTGACAATACAAGCATAAAGAGCATGTATAGAGGTGAACGATTTAACAGCATCAGTCACCTAATCGGTGCGGCTTTCGCACTTCCGGGTGGTGTGGCGCTCGTAACTTTCGCTGCGATGGATGGCGATACTCGCAAAATCGCCGGCTACAGCGTCTATGGATTCGCTCTGTTCCTGCTCTATCTCGTGTCCACCCTGTATCACAGTTTATCCGGCCGGGCTAAAAGGATTTTTCGAGTCCTGGACCATCAGGCCATCTATCTTTTAATCGCGGGCACCTACACCCCGTTCACGTTGGTTGCGATCAAGGGCGCCCTGGGTTGGTGGATTTTTTGCACGATCTGGGGGTTGGCTGTGTTCGGAATCGTCTTGGACGCGTTACCACGCAGTGGGCCAAGAGTGGTGCCCGTCATTATCTACCTGACGATGGGCTGGCTCTGCCTATTCACTCTGGATCCGATTATCGCCGCCTTGCCGCCGCAAGGTTTCGACTGGCTGCTGGCGGGTGGAATTTTCTACACCTCGGGCATCGTCTTCTTCGTCCTCGACCGTTGGTACCCCTGGTGTCATGAGATCTGGCATGTGTTCGTAATCGCCGGCAGCGTTAGTCACTACTTCTCAATTCTGCTCTTGTACTAAAGTGGGTGAAGATGAGGACGTACCCCGGTTGTGCGCTCAATATCAAGGGCGGAATGTCGGTTTCTATTGTACTATTCTCGCGTTGCCCATTCTTCACTCGCTTGAAAACGAACACTCCAAGCTCACCTGTTGTGATATGGGAGCCGGCAGCTACCTCATGTTCGAGACGGGCGGCGGCGGCAAATCCGTAGAGCAAAACCCCGCATGGCTTCGCTTCAATGTGGAAGACGTCGAAGCGGCGGCCCAGCAACGGAGCGACAAAGGTGTCAACGTCACCGTAAGACACGAAGTCTGGGGAACGGTGGCCGATTTTACTGACCCGGACGGCAACCGTTGTTCGTTGCGGGATGAGGCGTCAGTCTGTCCCTGATGACATGAACTTCTTTACGAATCTAAAGAAATGGGGTACGTCCTCGATTTCCGATTTTTAAGGCTCGTCACTTACAGCGACTATACTCTCGCGGAGCCATCCTTCAATCTTCTCAAGATAATCCGGACTCACACCAATTTGTTTAGCTCCTTCGAGCATGCCTTCCACATATATTCGGGAGGGCGGGAAGGGGCCCTTGAGCTCCCACAACCGATACAGCTCCACCGAATGCCATTTATCATCCTCGCCCAGTACCACAAATGTTTCTCGTTTATATTCCGGTACGTAAATACCCGGTATGTAATCGAGTTTTTCGAGCTCCTTTTCGGTACATTCGTAAATAACGCCTTGGACAATTTCACCAGGAGTTTCACTAATGCTGCTTATCCCACCCTTATACTCTGTTGACCACGCCCGCCATTGCACTTCATAGTTGGGTAAATACCCTTTCATAACGAACTTTGCGCCTGGAATTAGTTCTGTGACGAAGCTAGCTCTCAAATTAGACCCATAACCGAAATAGTACATTTTTTGCTCCAGTTGTTTTTGATTCAAAAATTAACCAACAAGTCCGGCACTCCTCCGAAAAAGGCATTACCTTTGAAAATCTAACAGAGTATTTAGTTAGCCACGCCGAAAACACTTAGCCATAGCGGATACATGCGGAAACCACCGCCCATCCGGATTATGACTTTCGATCAGCTTCTCGGCGATATGGACTAGATTACATGCTAGAGGGATCCGGTCAAGGTGCACGATGTCCCCTGGTTCTAATAGATTGGGGGACGTACCCCGATTTTTCGCCCTGAGCACGTCCAGCGGCCGCTCACGTCGTTGGGCGTACATTAGTAGACGCGCGGCGTTGGTCGAGGGATCCAACGATTATTCGTTCGCAGCGTCGGTCAACTGTGGACAAAGCGTGTTAGCGCGCGAATCGCTCACGTATTTCCGCCTGGGGTGCATTTGGCCTACGATATCCATTATTTTCGTGGTCGCCGCAGCGGTACCGTTTCCGCGCTAACGTCTTTTGAGTTATCGGAGTGCGTCCTCATATAACCCGAATCGAATGTGAAGCAGACTAGTCTCCTACAAACTATCTATAACAATGAGACGGATCTTTTCGAAAAGGTCCGTGCATTCGTAGACCGCGGCACGGACTTAAGTTCCGTGACCGAGTATGCCGAGTCACCTCTTAGAGTCGCGTCAAATAACGGTCGGTTTGACGTTGTGAAATTACTAATCGATTCCGGCGCGGACAAGCACCAGCTACAATGGACAAGCTCCTTTTACGAAGTCACATTTGGAACTCCCTCCAGTTTGCGGGAAAGCATTTTGATGCATGGGGACATCGAACATCGAGATTTCTGGCAAAGAACACCTTGGCTATTGTCCATCCAGGTCGGCGATATCGAAAAAGCCGCTCTTCTGCTTAGTTTGGGCGCGAATCGTCATGTCGCCGGAAGATGCAATAAACAGCCAATGGCTTACGCGATACAGCATAACAATCTAGAAATGTTGAATTGGTTGGTTGAGAACGGGTTTGATTTAGAAGCAACCGATGAATTTCGAAGTACTCCGTTGATAACAGCGTCTAAGTTAGGCATGACGGACTGCGTTAAATTCTTGGTCGAGCATGGCGCAGACATATACAAGGAAAATCACATATCAGAACGTGCGCTTGAAGTGGCGACAAATCTCGACATCGTAAAGATGTTGGTAGAACTGGGGGACAATATTGGTGACGTCAGTGAAGAAACTCATGCAATGTTGGTGGGGACCAAGGTAGACGGTAGTCCAGACGTGACCCGCCAGGAATACCTTGAGGGTAAGGATCGACAATTTGGAGTTACCAATCCAGAGAAGGCGAACGTCAAGTTTTGGATTGAAATGATTAAGTCTGGCGCATCGGCATGGCAAGCTAGACGCATTAACTCTGATAAGGAGAATTCATCCGAAAGCAAACCGGTATGGTGTTATAAGCGATTTGGAAGGAGCACCACGCTTCTGGATGGCGGTTCTATCGTTGAGATTGGTGGTGAACATGAAGACCACTACGATCCTGATTTTTGTATCTACAATGACGTGATCGTATTCGATTCATCGGGGAATATCGAAATATATCTCTACCCGGAATCGATGTTTCCGCCCACGGACTTCCATACGGCTACGTTAGTAGACGGATATATTTATATTATCGGTTGTTTAGGGTATGTACATTCAAGGTGTCCGGAACACACGCCCGTCTATCGTCTGGCTCTTTCAACGATGAAAATCGAAAAGGTCGATACAAAAGGGGAATCGCCGGGATGGATACATAAGCACAACGCTACGCTGAGCCCGGACAGAAAATCAATTGTTGTGACTAAAGGGAAAATAGATCTGGGTGCAGCGCATTCCTTGCAAGAAAGCATCGATGATTGGATGTTAAACCTTAACGATTTTAGTTGGGAGAAACTTACTCAAAGAAATTGGCGTCGCTGGGAAATTAGACGTGAAGACAAAAAGTACAATCATCTTTGGGCAATAAGACATGCTCTATGGAGTCTTGAGGCGAACTGGAGGGATGACCATAAGCGACACATGAAGCAACTGGAGAAATCACTCGGTTATAGGCCCGATGTTACTCTAGTCAAAGATATGTATTCCTTTGATCTCACCCACGATTCTCCTCGAGAAGCAGGACGCAATGAGTTTTGTATTTACATCGATGGAGTAAAAGTAAGATTTATCGAAGAAATGCACAGTTTACAGGTGGTGGTTGAAGGAAACATTTTGGATAAGAAATTAAACGTCATTAAACAGCAGCTGTTTGATAAGTTTTCGGCATTGGAAAACGCGCCGTGTATTTTAGAAGACCACTAACGCCGCTTGGCAAGTTGGCGACAGAAATGGAGATTCGGGGATGTACCCCGGTATAAGCCCGGATGAGTATCTGATCAATCTACTAAAAACGAATCTTGTTAAGGTGGGACCGCCAGGGTAATTCGGCTACAAATCGCCCCACTGCGATTTAGGTTGTCTGCCAGAGAGGGTGGCACGCATGCGTAACATATTGCGGGAAGATGGATAGATTCTAAGGTGCCTCGCCAACCCCTGATCATCGTAATTTTTATGCGCTAGTGCGTATATATTCAGCTATGAAACAAACCGCTCGGAGAACCAGACAACTTGGTGCCCTCGTCCGCCGCGAGCGCCGTCGGCAGGGTCTTACCCAAACCCAGCTTGGGACGAAGATCGGTCTGCGCCAGGCCACCGTATCGAGGTTGGAGGCCGGTGAACCCGCGACACGACTCCGTACGCTTTTCGATACGCTCGCTGCACTGGGCCTGGAGGTCTTTATCGATAAACGCGGCAAAAGCTCGATCGATGAGATAGAAAGCCTGTTCTAATGGCTCGGAAGCGTACTCGGATTCCCCTGAACGTTTATCTTAATTCTCGGCTGGTCGGCC
>JAOTWM010000292.1 GCA_029862885.1 Gammaproteobacteria bacterium | reverse complement strand
CTATGCATTGGCGGACGATCGCACCGACTACCTAGCCCGATCTCCCCTGAACTCCGAACCATTCATGCAATATGCGGGCTAGTGGCGTTCTGACAATTCCTCAAGCCGCTGTCTGATCTTCACCCCGATACGCCCCACAAACGGCAAACACGGACAATAGGCAATCGTATTTGAATCAGCGACTTACAGAATTCGTTTTTCTGCTCTGTGTTGTTGGTTGGCGTGGATAATTGCGGCGAAGTGTCCCACCAGTGTTCCATGGTGATGTTCGTTTGAGCAGCACTGACTCACCGGCGGGAGTCGCACGAGAGCCCTCGCAAACAGTGAATCCGTCCAAATCAGGCGTCACGATATCAAGCAGCGCAATAGCAGCCGGCGTCTTGTCGCGGCACTCAGTTCTTGGTACCCACCCTCGGCCTCATCGACCGCGAATCCGGCCGCCTCGAGATAGCCTTGCACAGCGACACGAGCCATCTCGTCATCGTCAATCATCAAGGACCTTAGGATCCCGTGCCGCGGGTGCGCTTAAGCTGCATCCTCCTGATATTGCACGGCCAAAGCTTCACGCACTCTGGCGTACACCGGTCCAAGCGCGGCGACATGTTTATCAACGTCTTCGATGGCTTGCGAGCGACCCATGGCTTCAAGTTCTTCACACAATTCCGACAGGGTCACGGCACCAACTTGGGCGCTGCTCGATTTGAGCGTATGGGCAGCTGACTGCACGCCGAGTGCATCGCGTTTGGCGGCGGCCTCCGACAATTGGGCAACGTGTTGTTTCGACTGTTTGAGATAGGCTTGCACAATTCGCCCGACCACGTTCTTTCGGCCCTGGCGCTCGAGCTCGCGAAACACGTCCAATGCCGTTGGATCGAGGACGCCGGGTTCAAGGCCACTGCCAACATCTGTACCACTGACCTCTTCACGCTCAGCCTCACCGGTACTCTCGACGACCTCGACCGACTCCACTATCGGCAACCAGCGCGCAAGCACCTGACGCAGTTGCCGCTCACTAAACGGTTTGCTTAGATAATCGTCCATACCTGCGTCCAGACAACACGCGCGGTCTCCCTGCATGGCATTCGCAGTGAGGGCCACGATGGGTGTGCGACGAAGGGCCTGACCTTCCTCCTGGCTTCGAATCAACCCGGTTGCTTTAAAGCCATCGAGGTTAGGCATCTGGCAGTCCATGAACACTAACGCATAGTCGTTCGCCGACCATGCCTCGATCGCTTGTTGACCGTCTTCGACTGCATCGACCTCCACCCCCAACGGCTCGAGCAGCTCGCGTGCCACTTCCCGGTTTACCAGATTGTCCTCCGCGACGAGGATGCGACCGTGGAAGCTGGCATCCGCGAACCCAACCTGTTGCGATGACTCGCCCACCGAAGGCGCCGCCACCAGCGGATGCCCCATCACTGACACCAGGCAGTTGTACAGTTCCGATTGACGCACCGGTTTGGTCAGGCACGCCTCTATTCCAGCGGCGTTCAACTCCTTGGCATCGAGACAATCGTTGATCGAACTTAACATTACGCGGCATACCCCGGCGATTCCTGAATCTTCGCTGATCGCTTCTGACAGCAACATACCATTCATACCCGGCATGTCCATATCAAGCACCGCAAGCTCATAAGGCTGTCCTTGCGCTGCCGCATCACGTAACATCTTTAGCGCTTCGGTGCCGTCAACCGCGCAATGCTGATCCGCCCCCCAGGAAGCCATTTGATGTCCGAAAATTTCTCGATTGGTGGCGTTGTCGTCGACCACCAGAATCCGCGTCCCGATGAGCGCGTCGTGGACATCCGGGTGCTGCTCGCTCACCAGTTCATTGGCGAGACTTAGGGTGAACCAGAACGTGGAGCCTTTATCTGGCGCACTCTTGACACCGATCTCGCCACCCATTAGCTCGACCAATTGCGCCGAGATGGCGAGCCCCAGGCCGGTGCCGCCGAATTGTCGGTCGGTCGAACCATCCGCCTGGGCAAAGGATTCGAAAATGTGTGTTTGCATTTCCGGTGTGATTCCAATGCCGGTGTCTTCGATCTCGAAGCGCAGTGACGTCGAGTCGCCGGTGTGCTCCACATCGATCACCCTTAACACAACCTCCCCTTCATTGGTGAACTTGATCGCGTTACCGACCAGATTGGTCAATACTTGCCGCAGGCGGCCCGCGTCGCCTCGAAGATTGGTATGCATTTGCGCGGGTATGGCACACACCAGCTCCAACCCTTTGCCCTGCGCACTCTCCGCTAACAGCTCGCCAATATCCTCCACCAGTTCCCGCAGGTCGAAGGGGGCACTTCGCAGCTCCAGCTTGCCCGCTTCGATTTTGGAAAAGTCCAGAATATCGTTGATAACGCGTAAAAGCGCTTCCCCGGAACGACGGATCGTCTTCGCAAAACGCCGTTGTTTGTCGTCCAAGTTAGTCTTGAGCAGTACCTCCGTCATTCCCAGCACGCCATTGATAGGAGTACGAATTTCATGGCTCATGTTAGCCAGAAATTCGGATTTGGTACGGTTCGCTTGCTCAGCCTGCTGCGCTTCCTTGAGCTCAGTGACGTCCTGCAATGTACCCACAGACTGAGTGACTTTGCCGGTCTCATCCCAGATATATTGTTGGACTTCGTGCACATAACGCACGTTCCCATCCGCGCGCACGATGCGGTAATCAAGTTCGGCCCATCTTTCTTTGTACGCCCTACGGGCGATTGCCCGGTCCTCCGGGTGTATCACTTCCATGTTTTCCTCGAGGGTCCCGTGCTGCTCCAGAAACTCTTCCGCAGTGTGACCAAAAATCCGCGCAAACTCTTCCGAAACGCTCAAATACTTATCGGCAACCTCGTCAAAACGCCAATGCCCTAGCCTGGCGGTTCGGGCCGCCTGCTTGAACTGGGTTTCGCTAATTCGTAGCTCTTGCTGCGCTTCCTTGAGCTCAGTGATGTCCTGCAATGTGCCCACAGAATCAGTGACTTTGCCGGTCTCATCGAAGTTAAATTCCGAGAGTTCGTGTACATAACGCACCTTCCCATCCGCGTGCACGATGCGGTAATCAACTTCGGCCCGTCTCTCTTCGTATGCCCTACGGACCTTTGCCTCGTCCTCCGGGTGTACTAATTCCATGTCCCGCTCGAGGGTCGGGTACCGCTCCAGAAACTCTTCGACGGTGTAACCGAAAATCCGCGCAAACTCTTCCGAGATGCTCAAATACTCATTGGCAATCTCGTCAAAATGCCAATGCCCGAGCTTGGCGGTTTGGGCCGCCTGCTTTAACTGGGTTTCGCTTACTCGAAGCTCGTCCTGCGCTTTCTTGAGCTCAGTGATGTCCTGCAATGTGCCCGTACTCTCAATGAGATTGCCGGCCGTGTAGGTACCTCTTGTGTGCTCGTGCACATAACGTATGGTCCCGTCTGCGTGAATAATGCGGTAATCAACTTCGACAGATCCGGGCATGCTGTACGCCTCAAGGACCTTTGCCTGGTCCTCCGGGTGTACTAATTCCATGCCCCGCTCGAGGGTCGGGTACCGCTCCAGAAACTCTTCCACGGTGTAACCGAAAATCCGCGCAAACTCTTCCGAGATGCTCAAATACTCATTGGCAATCTCGTCAAAATGCCAATGCCCAAACCTGGCGATCTGGGCGGCCTGTTTGAACTGGAATTCGCGTTCTCGTAGGTCCGCCGTGCGCTCCTTGACCTTCGCTTCCAAGGCGTCTCGGGCCGCGCGGAGCGCTACTTCCGCCCGCTTTTGATCCGAGATGTCCTGGGTTGTGCCAAAATGCCCAATATATTCACCAGAATCATCGAATTCCGGACTACCAATTTCACGGTTATGACATACTTCGGCGCTGGCAAGCACGAGCCGGTAATCGACCTCGTAGGGTACGTGCTCGCGGTAGGCCCGGTTCCAAATCGACGCCAGACGGTCTCGATCATCGGGATGCACCCCATCAAGACCCTTTTCCTCGGAAAGCCAAACCTCACTCGCACGCCTGCTTTGTGAATCGCCCACGCCCCCCCGGATGGGAAGGTATTCGGTCCGTCGGCCCTCGGGCGTTCGGGACCAGGCTCTGATCCTGGACGATTGAAACGTCCGCGTCAGGCGGGAAATCTCTTTGAGGTCCGCGGCCTCCCTCAGTTCTCGTTCGGCGCCTATTCGTTCAAATTCCCGGATGCGCCGACGATAACTTTCTAGTTCTTCAAGTAGATCGGCTTTTGTCTTCTCGGAACGTTTGCGCCTGGAAGGCCTGGAATCACACATATCACACGGCACTAGGCCGCCCGCGCCAAAGTTTTTCCCGGATCTTTTAACGTCTTAAACGACCCCATCATCCCAAAAGAATAGCATTTTCCTGCAGAAATGCAGGTCTCTTCTAAGTGGATTCTTAATGCTGTGAGGATCCGCATTTCGTTCCCGCCGTGAATTGGCGCTTGAGAACTTGGCACTATGTCAGCAACTCGCGGTGATTAGACAACGTTATTCGCAACCGCGTCTCCGGGAGACAGATAGGTTTTTGTGGGTCTTTCTGAGTCGAATATCGAGCAACTGGCAGGACTCGTTACTGCTAGTTCCATTTACTACAACCAAGAACCATAGTGCGTGGGAATCGGTCGGGAAGTACACAACAAGGAGCCTGGAAGAATAGCTCCACTGTAGCGTACCGGTCGACTACGGCATGGGTACTTCCATACCGCTGCGTAAGACACATGCACGGAAAAGTTCCTAGGAACCACAGCTAGCCGCTCAACCCAGGGTGTGGCCAGATCTCCGCGAGTAAACAACGCAATTCGAGAATTGACTACCCAAATTTGATCGGATTCGTATACGATGGGTCCGCCGAGGGGTAAATTTTCTCCATGGGTAAGGTAGGAGTTATGGCACCGACTATCAGCCTAGCCAAAACCACCCGACCGAGCCTGACTACGGTTCTGCCGCGAGAGCGATTGTTTGCTTTGTTGGACCAAGGAAGCGAGCGTTCCATTGCCTGGGTCGTCGGACCGCCGGGATCGGGGAAGACCACGCTCATCTCGAATTACCTGGAAACGCGTAAGTTGGATCATCTTTGGTACCAGGCGGACCAGGAAGATACCGACATCGCCACATTCTTCTATTACATGGGCCAGGCCGCGCTCAAACATCGCGCGGACAAGCGCCAACCTTTGCCTGTAATGTCGCCTGAATACGGTGGTGACGTGACCGCTTTTGCTCGCGGTTTCTTTCGGGATCTTTACAGTTGCCTGAACAAACCCTTCGCTGTTGTATTTGACAACTATCATGAGGTATCGCCGCAGTCGCAGTTCCACCAAGTCATAACCGTAGGGCTCTCAGAAATCCCAAAAGATGGGTGTGTGATCATCGTTAGTCGCACAGATCCGCCCTCTGACATGGCTCGATTTCGTGCGAATCAGAAGATGCAGCTCATTGGCTGGAATGACCTGCGCTTGACCGCCGATGAGCTCGAGGGAATAGCGCTCGTTCGCGGCGAACAAGTGCCCGAGGAAAAGCTCGAACAGCTTTACGACAAGACCCAAGGGTGGGCGGCTGGCGTGGTCTTGCTGCTCGAGCACGCGAAGATAATCGGCACGCTGGCGGAGCCGCCAACATCTGTAACGCCGCAGGTCGTTTTCGATTACCTAGCAGGAGAGATCTTCGAAAAGTTTGAGCCCGAGACCCAACAATTTCTACTTTGCATGGCCTGTGTACCTGAAATGACAGCGGAGGTTGCCAAACAACTCTCTGCACACCCTAGCGCTGGCGCTTTGCTTTTAAACCTCGCTCGTAACAATTACTTCGTCACTGAGAAACACACCTTCGGCGACCCCGTTTATCAATTTCACCCGCTGTTTCGGGAGTTTCTATTAACCAAGGCAAAACACGCGTTTCCCTTCGACGAGCGCGCCGAACTACACGGCAGGGCGGCAGCACTGCTAGAACAATGTGGTCAGATCAATGATGCGGTTCTGCTGCTGCTCGAATCCCGCGACTGGGAACAGCTAGTCTCTATCATTTTGAATAATGCGCCCGCGATGCTCGAGCAGGGTCGGGGCGAGACCCTGGCAGGGTGGCTGGACAACATCCCCCTGAATATTCTTGAAGCCGATCCCTGGCTGCTCTACTGGCAAGGTGCCAGCCACTTCCATTCCTCGCCTCGTGAAAGCCGACGGCTTTTTGAGCAGGCCTACCAACTTTTCGAGTCTGTAGACGAAGTAAATACTCAAGGTCTAATACTCACCTGCTGTAGCATTATCGACTCCATTCTCTACGAACTCGATGATCTCAGTTTGCTCGACCGCTGGCTGGAGATCTTGGAGTCGCTCTGGGGAACGCACGCTGACTCTTGCCCAAGCGATGTAGAGACCTATGTTACCAGCAGCATGTTCACGTCTATGGTGTTGCGCAGACCCGACCATCCCGAAGTCAAACACTGGCTTGGCCGGGCGCAGGCGATCTGCCAAT
>JAOTWM010000290.1 GCA_029862885.1 Gammaproteobacteria bacterium | reverse complement strand
ACGCACATCATAAGACATTTGCCGCGCACGTCGGGTAAACATGGCGCCATCCGCCTGGGGTACACTGATCACGTCGTAGATCTCGTCGGACAGAATAGTAGCCGACAACGGTACATAACCCGATGAGATGCCCTTGGCGCAGGTGAGCATATCCGGTACGAAATCGAATACCGCCTCGGACGCAAAGAAATGGCCCAACCGCCCGAATCCGGTGACCACCTCATCTGAGATGTAGAGCACGTCATACTCATCGCAGATCTCCCTGGTGCGTTTGTGATATCCGGGCGGCGGCACAATCACGCCGCCCGCACCCATGACCGGTTTGGCAATAAAGCAGGCCACGTTTTCAGCGCCCAGGGCTTCAATAGCGTTTCTCAGATCGGCCACTTTCTCATCACCGAACTCTTCCATGGACATCACTTCCGGCCGCCGGTAGGGATTCGGGTTGGGGATGTGATGCACCAGATCCGGCGCCAGATCAAAGCCGATATGATCGAACGCCACTCCCGTCATCGACATGGCCAGATATGTACTGCCGTGATAGCCATTGGTGCGGGCAATGATTTTCTTTTTGGATTTCCGGCCGAGCCGGTTATTGTATAAAGTGGATAATGCGGATAGCGGAATCGTTCGCTACCGAGCCGCTCTGGCGCCATACATAACATGGTTCAGCGTGCCGGGTGCCAGCTGTGCCAGTTTGGCCGCCAATTTAGCAGCCGGCGGCGTCGTTACGTGGGTGAACGTCGAATAGTATGGCATCCGGCGCGCCTGATCCGCAATCGCCTCGGCCATCTCTTCGTTGCCATAACCGATATTCACGCACCACAAACCACCGATGCCGTCCAGATAGCGCTTGCCGTCAGAATCGAACACATACGCACCTTCCGCTTCCGCTATCACCAGCGAGCCTTTCTCCTTGAAAACAGAGAAATCCGTCCAAGGGTGAATATAGTGGTCCCGGTCCATCCGCCAGAGTTCTTCGGTGTTGTATGTAGGGGTATTCATCGCTTAAGTTGTCCTCGATGTTCCCAGGTTGCGTATATATTTGCATGGAAATGCTTGTAATCCAAACCGACGTCGATCCACAATTTATTTTTAGAAAGCGGCCATGACACGTCCGACTCCAGACAAAACAATCCGAGCGCTTCACCAGGTCTACGCTTCCGACAGTCCAGAACAAGCGTCCGCTATCTACGACGGCTGGTCCGAGGAATATGAGGAGCACATGAGAGGAGTCGGCTACACCCATCCGGCAATGGTCGCTTCCATGCTCACTCGCTACCAGCCTCCAGGCAGCGCTCCGGTGCTGGACGCCGGCACCGGCACCGGCATCATGGGTGAAATCCTGACCGCGCTGGGTTATTCCAATATTCTCGGTTTTGATGCCTCTGAAGGCATGCTGAGCCGTGCCGCCGCCAAAGATATCTATCAGGACTTGCGCCCCGGTCGGCTTGGCGAACGGCTCGACTACGACGACGATTGCTTTGCCGCTACTGTGGCCTCTGGCGTCTTTACCCAGGGCCACGCACCACTCGACGGGCTCGACGAGTTGGTCCGCGTAACGCGACCCGATGGCCACATCGTGTTTTCGATCTCGCGCACCTATCTGGGCGACAACTTCGAGACCAAGGCGCGGGCACTTGAGCGTGCCGGTAAGTGGCGTCGGGTCGACACCTCGAGGCGTTATAACTCGACGCCATTCGCCGATGAAGCCCTGATCTCACAAGCGTTCGCGTTCGCGGCGATGTAATTCTGTATAGGGAACAAAGATCATGCGCGATAAAGCGCGCATGGCCAATGCACAGGAAACCTCGCAGGTGACGGGATTTAAACCGGGCAGCGTATGCCCGTTCGGGGCGTCCAATGCACGCGTTCTGATCGATCGGGCCCTGGCTGCCTACGAAACCGTTTATCCAGCGGCCGGAACCGATGGCTCCGGGGTACCTATGAGCTTTGCGCAGTTAGTATCCATTACCGGCGGCGAAGCGTGCGATGTGATGGAACCCGATTGATGATCGGTATTATGGGCCGGATTCGATACGCGGATCCACTTCCAGGGCGGATGGCGTGGATGTCGCTTCGGGTAAAGCGACGAAAGAATCTTTTTCTACCACCTTGGCCCAGGACCGGCGGCGCATACGAAACAAGATAATAGTGCATAGCGTCAGTAAAACGATGCCGATGTAAACGAACAGCCCTTGGGCGCCCATCACGTGCATCAACCAACCGGCAGGTAACGGACCAATAGCGGCTCCTACGCCGAACACCAACACCAGGCCGCCGCTCAATGCGACGATATCATTATGCTCCACGTAGTCATTGGCATACGCTACGCTGAGAGGGTAAAGCGTTGAGATGACACCACCACACAGCACCGCAATGCCGGTCACCGAATAGCGATGATAGATCCAGGTGGTGTCCCAACCCACAGGCCAGGTGCTTTCGTTGGAATACTGGTAGAGCATGGTGACCATGATGGCGCTGACCAGGGTTGCCGAAACGCACACGGCAAGAATCACCGCGCGCCGGTCAAATCGATCGGATAGCTTGCCGATGGGGTACTGCAGGATCATGGCTCCGAGTATCATAGTGCCCATGAATTGGGACACATCAACCGTACTCATACCGATTTTTCTGCCGAATATCGGACCCAATCCCCACAATGTGCTGGTGGCAAGCCCCGCCCCTAAGCAGGTGGCGAAGGCGACGGGGGAAATCGCGTACAGTCTTTTGAAGCTGAACCCGGTGTGCTCCACCGGCGGTGGATAGGTGGACCGAGTAACTGCCACCGGCACGACGGCCAGGCCGAACAGCATCGCCGCCAGCATAAACAGTTCAGTGCCGCCGATTTCAGCCAGCCCGATCATAAACTGACCGGTAGCCAACGACAGGTAGGAGGTCATCATATACAGCGCCAGCATAGTACCCCGCGTGCGTGGCGCGCTTTTGTGATTGAGCCAGCTTTCGGTAACCATAAATACGCCGGCCAGGTTGAAACCGATGATTACTCGCAACCCCGCCCATATCCAGATATTGGAAACGAAGGGGAAAAACAAGATTACCGATGCAATTAACGAAGAAAACGCCGCGAACGCGCGGATATGACCAATGCGGTTGATCAGCGGACCGCAGCGCAGTGAACCCAGAACAAGTCCGCTGAAATGCGCCGCCACCAGAATACCCACCATGTACGTCGAAAAGCCATCAAAGTTGGCTCGTAAACCGATGAGTGTACCGAACAGCCCGTTGCCCGCCATTAGACAAGCATAAGAAATCAGCAGCGACGCCATGATCAGCAGCAATGCGCTGATGCTCGGTTCGGGAACGGCAGGCATCCCGCTGGAATTCGGGGTTGTCATGTGCACCACCTTCTGAAATCAAAATACGATTGTACGCGAAAGCAGTCCGCGTACAGCCGTCGGGCCTAGGCCGGTTTGCTATCGGAGTTGCTGGATCCACCGTTAATAGGTACGGAACGACCCAGTTCAATAGTCCTGCCCAACTTCTTCGCGTATTGTCCGCAGTTGCGGGTCATTGCCATAATTGGGGCTGCAACAGCGGCTCAGGTTACTGACCGCTGTGCCTTGTGGCGCACCTGTTTCCATACTTCGTTGCGCATGATGTCTGCGAGTTGTTGTACGGCCTCCCAGATATCCACGTATCGTAGATACAGCGGCGCGAGGCCGAAGCGCATGATATCCGGTGCACGGAAGTCGCCCACCACCCGGCGCTCAATCAATGCCTGAAGGATCCAATACCCGGGTGTTGAGTTGCACGGGAAACCAACCCACGCATTGCACTGAATGTTGACCCGTCGGGTGCGTAGCAAACCAACGCGGTCGCTAAAAAGTGGTGGGTCAACTATTCAACTCAAATACGCCCAAAGATGGATCAATCGGGCATGCAAATCAACACAATAACAAAGCCCCGTAAGAAGCGGGGCTTTGCGTACAGCTTTGGCTACTGGTTTGGCACTTTTACATCATACCGCCCATACCGCCCATTCCGCCCATACCGCCCATATCACCAGCGCCCATAGGCATATCCGGTTTGTCTTCCGGAAGCTCTGCCACCATGACTTCAGTGGTGATCATAAGACCTGCGATGGATGCCGCGTTTTGGAGCGCAATGCGAGTCACTTTGGTGGGATCAAGAATACCCATCTCGATCATGTCACCGTACTCTCCGGTGGCCGCGTTGTAACCGTAGTTACCGCTCTTGGTCTTAACTTCGTTAAGGATCACGGCGCCATCTTCGCCTGCGTTCTGCACGATTTGACGCAGAGGTTCTTCTAATGCTCGGCGTACGATACGGATGCCGGCCTCTTGATCCTCGTTATCACCCTTGCAATTCTTCGTCGCATCGAAGCTACGTACGAAAGCAACACCACCACCGGGCACCACGCCTTCTTCTACTGCGGCTCGGGTGGCATGTAATGCGTCTTCAACGCGCGCTTTCTTTTCCTTCATTTCTACTTCGGTCGCGGCGCCTACTTTGATTAATGCAACACCGCCGGCTAACTTAGCCACACGCTCTTGCATTTTCTCCTTATCATAGTCGGAAGTGGCTTCTTCGATTTGCGCGCGGATTTGGTTGACACGACCTTCGATGTCGTCCTTGCTGCCGGCACCGTCGATAATCGTGGTGTTTTCCTTGGTGATTTGGATGCGTTTGGCGGTACCCAGCTCTTCCAGCTTCACACTTTCCAAGCTCATGCCAACCTCTTCGGAGATCACTTGACCACCTGTGAGGATGGCGACGTCTTGCAACATGGCTTTACGGCGATCACCGAAGCCCGGGGCCTTAACTGCACACACCTTGACGATGCCGCGGATGTTGTTCACCACCAAAGTCGCGAGGGCCTCACCGTCAACATCTTCCGCAACGATCACTAGAGGCTTGCCGGATTTAGCCACGGCTTCCAGAATCGGGAGTATGTCACGAATGTTGGAGAGCTTTTTATCGTGGATAAGAATATACGGGCTCTCTAATTCAACACTCATGCTGTCTTGCTTGTTGATGAAGTAAGGAGACAGATAACCACGGTCAAACTGCATACCTTCAACGAGATCCAGCTCGTTATCGAGACCGGAGCCTTCCTCCACCGTGATGACGCCTTCCTTACCGACCTTCTCCATAGCCTCGGCAATGATGTTACCTACGTCCTCGTCGGCATTAGCGGATACGGTACCCACTTGCGCGATTTCCTTATGATCGGAACAAGGTTTGGAGATTTTCTTCAACTCTTCCACCGTGGCAATAACCGCCTTGTCAATGCCGCGCTTTAAATCCATTGGATTCATGCCGGCGGCGACGGATTTTAAACCCTCGCGTAACAGCGCTTGCGCCAATACGGTCGCGGTAGTGGTACCGTCACCGGCGACGTCCGAAGTCTTGGAGGCAACTTCTTTTAGCATTTGTGCGCCCATGTTTTCGAACTTATCTTTGAGTTCGATCTCTTTGGCCACGGATACACCGTCTTTGGTAACGGTGGGGGCGCCAAATGATTTGTCGAGCACCACGTTGCGACCTTTAGGGCCAAGGGTCACTTTGACCGCATCGGCCAAAATATTCACGCCCCTAATCTTTCTGGCGCGAGCGGCTTCGCCAAATATTACTTGTTTTGCTGACATTGCTTTAATTCCTCTATCTATTCAATAATCGATTATTCGATGACGCCCATAACGTCGTCTTCACGCATGACGAGTAATTCTTCGCCATCCACTTTTACTTCGGTGCCAGAGTATTTGCCGAACAAGACTTTGTCTCCAGCTTTAACATCCAACGGCCGTAAATCACCGTTGTCTTGTAGTTTGCCGTTTCCAACAGAGACAATTTCTCCCTGCATGGGTTTTTCCGCAGCAGTGTCAGGGATCACGATACCGCCCGGGGTCTTTTTGTCGTCCTCGAGGCGCCTGACCAGCACTCGATCATGTAAAGGTCTAATAGCCATATTTCCAAAACCTCCTAGGTTTGTAGGATAAGCTGATAAGTTTTAGGTGATTTGAGTCGCTTGTTAGCACTCGAACCAAATCGAACTGGAACTGTAGTTATGGGGATGAAATCCTGGAAAACAAGGGTTGTACGGGTTTAGCTATGGTCAGCGCGCTGGACACACTACTCCCCAGAAATAAATCTGTCTCCTTTCTCTTAACCATTTTTCAATAACACCTACATCTTCAAATGTTCTAGCAACCACCGTAGCACCTCATCCTGAGCGCGTGCTCCGCGCGCGCGGTGTATGTCGTGTTGGTTCAGTATCATTATCAAAATAAACCGGCGACCGCTGTGCGCCGTGACATATCCCTCGAGTGAGCGCACGTGGTCCACGAGTCCGGTTTTGGAGCGGATTCGACCATTGACCGCGGCGTTCAGCAGTCGCTTGCAAACCGGTTTTGAAAAATGACCCACTATCGGCGTCGAATTTTGACCCACCCATTGGGTTAGATTTAGTGTCTGTGCTTGATTCTCCAGCTCTCGTTTCCAGTTT
>JAOTWM010000291.1 GCA_029862885.1 Gammaproteobacteria bacterium | reverse complement strand
GGCGGCTCGGAATGCCGATTTGATCTGCTGCGCGACCGCAACAGTCGAACCGGTGCTCAAGGGGTCGTGGTTAAAGCCCGGCGCCCACGTCGACCTGATCGGTGCGTTTACGAAAACCATGCGCGAGGCAGACGACGATGTATTGCGCCGCGGGTCGCTGTTCGTTGACTCCCGCGCTACCACCGTCGGAGATATCGGAGAACTGGTGATACCGATCGCGGCCGGCGTAATTACGGAAGCCGACATTCTCGCGGATCACTATGACTTGTGTCGGGGCCAACATCCGGGACGCCGAAACGACGACGAAATTACGGTGTTTAAGAACGGCGGCGGCGGTCATCTGGATTTGATGACCGCGCGCCTAGTGATGGAGGCGAATTCGTCCTAGCAGTGCTTACACCGGCACACTACGGTGTGGTCTCGGTCCTTAATGTGAAATCGCGGTATTCGACTACGGAACCTGAGACTCACGTCGTCGAATTCACTCAGCCCCGGCCGGGAAAGGATGAGTCTATTGTTAATTACCTCCCCCCTAACCCACTGCCGCACGGCGCTACATCGAGAATCCAATCGACTCCAGCGACTGAAGAAGCGCAGTGCCGTCGTCCGCAGTCAACGCGATCATCGGCGGCCGCACCCGCTTCCAATCGGAATCCTCGCGGCTATGTGCAATTACGTGCTTCAAGCCGGGTGCCAATGGGTACTTTTCCAGTATCGTTCGCACGGCGTTGGCGGAATGTTGACGACCGTCGCAATCCGCGTCGTCTCGTTGCCAAGCATCATAAACGCTGCGAATACCATGCGGATTGATATTCGCGGTGGCGGTGATGCAACCGGCACCACCCCTGCGCAGACCGCCCAACAGGAATGCCTCGGACCCCGAAAATACCGCGAGCTGTGGATAGCGTTGCAACCACCGAGTGGTGTTAGCCTGGTCGCCGGAACTGTCCTTCATACCGGCAATCGTCTGTGGATAATCGCTCAGCAATACGTCGATCAAATCATCGTTGATGGGTATCGCAGACAGCTGTGGAAAATGATATAGGTAAATACGTAGGGTCAAATCTCCGACGCGCTCGATAACGTCACGGTAACTATCTGCTAACCCGACATTACTCACCTTCTTAAAATAAAACGGTGGCAGCATTAATACGTGGTGACATCCGCTCGCGAGTGCGTGCACCGTTAGCCTCACGGTATCCGCCCGCGCACAGCAACCCGTGCCGATAATGAGCCGATCGGGTTCGACACCGGCCTCGATCAACCAATCCAGCGCTTCGATACGTTCGTCCACGGAGAATGAGGGTGCTTCCCCGGTCGTGCCGAACACCGTGACCCCGTGGCAACCATGGCGTAGTAACCAACTAACGTGGTCGACATAGCGCTGCCGGTCGACACTGAGATCAGCTTGCAAAGGTGTCACGGCCGGCGACCACACACCATGTGCCAACGCGGATGGTGCTGTTACAGACGGTTTCGCGGCTTCGCTTACAGTGTTCATATCGGCCCTCGGCGCGACGGTCATTAATTGGTCGTATCCTGGCTCAACTCTACAAGTGCCGGAGCCGTAGCCGGGAGCCGATCCGTAATGGCTGGATTAACATTCGCCGCATCAAACTCGTCTAAGAGAAACCCAGCTGAATCGATGGACGCATTCCTTAGTAATCAAAATTACCCGCTTGTTCAGAATCAATCAACCTGAATTAATCGGCGATTCCCTAACGATCTCCCGTCCACAACGTTTATAGTACGCGCCCAGTTGGAAGCAGTACCCGCTTAATTACACAGATTACGCAGGCGGACCGATATTTCATGCGCTTAGGAATCGACACCGGGGGGACCTATACCGACGCCGTGCTATTCGATGACGGTCGCGTTGTCGCAGCGGCCAAGGCCTTGACCACAAAGCACGATCTTGCGCTCGGTATCGGCGCGGCCACCGAGCAAATCCTCGCCGGGCACGATGGCACTCGTATCGATCTAGCATCGATTTCTACGACGCTTGCCACGAATGCCATCGTCGAGGGCCATGGCCACACGATCGGGCTCATTTTGATTGGACAAAAACCCTCCGCCCTGGGGCGCTCCGGGTTAAATCTAGCATTGGGTGAAGATCCCGTCGTGTTTATCGACGGCGGACACACCGCGGGCGGTGAGGAGCAAACGCCACTCGATGAGGCTGCCATCACCACAAGTATTACCGAACTTCAGTCCCAGGTTGCGGCCTATGCCGTAGCGGGTCACTTCGCCGTGCGCAATCCAGCGCACGAAATTCGTGTGCGCGATTTGATTCGCGAGTTGACGGACCGACCGGTAACCTGCTCCCACGAACTATCTTCGAAACTGGATGTGCCGCGCCGAGCACTGACTGCGGTACTGAATGCGCGGCTCATCCCGTTAATCCAAGCGCTGATACTCGCGGTGGAAGCAACTCTCGAACGACACGCCATCCAGGCACCGCTGATGGTGGTGAAAGGCGACGGCTCATTGATTAGCGCCGAACTGGCGTTGGAGCGACCGGTGGAAACGATTCTGTCGGGCCCCGCGGCAAGTTTGATCGGCGCCCATCACTTATGCGGGCGCGACAATGTCATAGTGGCCGATATCGGGGGCACCACCACCGATATCGCCATCATGCGAGACGGACGACCGCGCTTGAGCCAACAAGGTGCGAACGTCGCGGGCTGGCGCACGATGGTGGAAGCCGCGGAAATTTACACAGTCGGTCTAGGGGGCGACAGCGAAGTTAGCTACGGCGATACCAAAATTCTGAAAGTCGGGCCGCAACGTTGTATGCCGATAGGCTTGCTCGCGTTGCAACACCCGAAGGTACTCACGGTATTGCGTCGGCAACTCGAGGCCCCACCAAATCCGGACGCCGGGCGATTTGTGTTGCGGCAACGTTTGTTGCCCGCGACCGGGGAGGCGGGCTTGAGCGCACCGGAGCAACGGCTGTGGACATGCTTAGCGGGTGGCCCATTGCCAATCACCGAACTGCTGGACGATCCGCGCCTGGAACGCCCGTTGCGACGCCTGCGTGCGAAAGGATTGATCGTTGTGGCAGCACTCACACCATCGGACGCCGCACACGTACTCGGACACCATTCCGGCTGGAATACGGAAGCGGCACGCATTGCGGCGACGTTGTGGCGCCGCGCCCGTTACCGCAGCGAATTCGCGAACGATGAGGCATTGTGCTCGGCGATTCGTGAGTGCGTCGTGCAACAGTCGGCCCAAGCACTGGTCCTCGCGGCGTTGGCCGGTGAAAACGAACCGATTATCGTCAAATCAAATCACGAATCGCTCGACGACGTGTTGCTGCGCCGTGGTGCCGGCAATAACACCGCCGATACCCTCGTCGAAATCGGATTACGATTGCGCGTGCCGCTGGCCGCCGTCGGTGCGCCGGCCAAGACGTATTACCCTGAGATTGCCGAACGCGTTGGCGCTGAATGCGTGATTCCCGAACACGCCGCCGTATGCAATGCGATCGGCGCGGTCGCGAGCGGCATTGTGCAACGCGTATCCGGGCTCATCACCGCCCCCTCGGACGATTGCTTCCGGGTCCATCTACCGAGCGGCATCCGTGACTTCCAGGCGTTAGAAGACGCCGCTGATTACGCCAAGGGCGAGGCAAGCCGACTCGCACGACAACGGGCCGCCCACGCCGGCAGCGAACAAATTGAGATCGTCACCGATCGGCAGGATACGCTAGTCAACGGATTCGGCGGTCAAAAGACATTTATCGAAAGCACCGTCACCGCGACCGCAGCTGGTCGGCCACGGCTCGGGTGAGCCGGTCGTACCCACGGTGTGATTATCGTGTCGTGGACAGGACCATTATGGTCGGTCCCGCGCTATACTCCGAACAACCCGATGCCGGTCAATAGGCCGGCGCCGTCGACAAACTCCAGGTTGATCGCCGCGCGTCCCAGTACCCATGCCCAACACCTATAGTGATACGGCCCCGAGGCGCTACGGCTTCCTGTTGATTCCCAGCTACTCGATGATCGCATTCGCATCGGCTATCGAACCGTTGCGCATGGCGAACCGGTTGAGCGGTCGCGATTTATATGAGTGGCGCACCGCAACCATCGATGGCGAACCGATTGCGGCCAGTAATGGATTTAGCCTGACGCCGGACGGAACTGCCGACGCGACATTGCCGGCGGACATCGTGTTTGTGTGCGGCGGCGTCGATGTCGATAAAGCGGTCGACCGACGCCTGCTACAGTGGTTACAGCGCACCGCGCACCGCCACATCCCACTCGGTGCATTGTGCACCGGCACCTACTTGTTGGCGCGCGCAGGTTTATTGGACGGCTACCGTTGCACAATTCACTGGGAGAACATGGCCAGTATGCGCGAGGAGTTTCCGCGCGCGATCGTATCCTCTGATCTATTTGAGATCGACCGCCAGCGCATTACCTGCTCCGGCGGTACGGCTCCGCTGGATATGATGCTGACATTGATTCGGCAACACCATGGCAATGATCTCGCCGCGGCGATCTCAGAGGAATTCATCTGCGAACGCATACGGGGGCCCAATGATCGACAGCGTATTCCGTTACGTCATCACCTTGGCACCAGCCAGCCTAAACTTGTCGAGGCCGTGGCGCTAATGGAATCCAATCTCGAAGAGCCGATCAGTCTCGATGAACTCGCCCAACATGTCGGACTGTCGCGCCGCCAACTCGAACGCTTGTTTCAAAAACATTTACAATGCGTACCGACTCGATATTACCTGGAATTGCGATTGCGCCGCGCCCGCCAACTGCTATTGCAGACCAGCAAATCCATCGTCGATATCGCCTTTACCTGTGGCTTTGTGTCAGCTCCGCATTTCAGCAAATGCTATCGGGATTTTTTCGGCATTCCGCCCCGCGATGAACGTCGCCTGCGCCGCCCCGGCGAAGCGGCTGGGGACACCGTCGCCACGGCCAACACCAAGGCTTGACTAGCCATGTCGTCGTAATAACCGCCCAGGCCGGTTGTCCACGGCGGCGCCGTAACGCCATACCGGTTGGCCGTTTACCAGTATCCACTCAATTCCGGCCGCGGGTTCGGTCGGGTGCTCGAAGTCGGCTTTGTCGATGACTGTGTTCGCATCGAACACGACGATATCGGCATACGCCCCACGTCGAATCACGCCACGATCCCGCAAACCAAACACACTGGCCGTGCGAAAAGTCATTTTGTGCACGGCTTGTTCGAGTGAGAACAAACCGAGCGTACGGCTGTAATGGCCCAATACCCGTGGAAACGTTCCCCATAACCGTGGGTGCGGAAAACGATCGTGCGGCAATCCGTCAGAACCGATCATCGAACCGGGGAACTGCATGACCCGTTGCAGATCGCGTTCGTCCATCTGATGGTAGATTGCACCCGCGGGCGATAGCCGTTGCACAGCTTCCTCGACCGAACACCCCCATTCCGTGACGATGGCCCCGAGATCCCGGCCCGCCGCATCAGGATGCGCGTCGGACCAAGTCACGACGATGCGTTCGGAGCGCTCGACAAATTCGGGCAACAGGACCGTGGAGCTGGCGGTGTAGGGATAAACATCGAAATCGACGGTTTGCTGCTGTTGCGCTGCAGTAATTAACCGCAAGGTTTCCTCGGTTCGACCCCAATTGCGCCGACCCGACGCCTTGTGATGCGAGATCACGACCGGCAACCGTGCCCGACGTCCAATATCGAGCGTTTCCTTTACTGCCTCCACTACCGTGTCGTCTTCGTTGCGCATATGCGTTGCATAGATACCCCCAAATGCGGCAGCGCGTTCTGCCAACGCGACTACTTCGTCGGTAGGCGCGGCGATTGCCGTCGGGTACGCGAGTCCGGTACTAAGCCCGATGCAGCCCTCTGCCATCGCCGCATCGACAAGATCGCCCATTTGCACGATCTCGGCGTCCGACGCTGCACGATCGAGGTCATCCATGACCGCGGCCCGCAGCGTGGAATGCCCCACCAGCATAGCCGAATTGATGGCCGGTTTGGCGTCGGCCAGCGCATCGGTGTACTGCCGGACCGATTCAAACCGAAACCAATCGCGGCCGCCTAGCAAATTCAGCGGCGGTGGGGGCTCCATGCCAGCGACCGGCGCAAGGCTGACTCCGCAGTTTCCGGTGATAACAGTAGTCACACCCTGAGTGACCTTCGGAGTCATCGCCGGGTCCGACAATAACAACCGGTCGTCGTGAGTGTGAGCGTCGATGAATCCGGGAGCGACGATACGACCCTCTACGTTAATACGGCTGCCTGCACGCATAGCAGACAGGTCGCCAACAGCGCTAATGCGGTCGGCGCTGATCGCGACGTCGGCCTGGAAGGAATCTGCGCCGGTGCCATCAATAACACGGCCGCCGGTTATCAGCACATCACATGCCGACGGAACGGCATCGCCAACATTATCCGTCATTGGGCAGCGCTCTGTTATTTCGGCACTTTGACTCCGTCTTCATTCAGTACTTCGCGTGCCAAACGAAAA
>JAOTWM010000289.1 GCA_029862885.1 Gammaproteobacteria bacterium | reverse complement strand
CATCTGGCCTGGCGGTATTCTTGGCTTACCTGGCGTATCCAGCGTTTAAGGGCTCGCCGCGCCGTTATATCCCCGTTCTAGATTGGGTGCTTGCGCTCGTTGCCGCGTTCTGTGCGGCCTATATATTTCTGTTTTACCGCCAAATCGCGGACCGGCCCGGGTTGCCCACCACGTTCGATCTCGTCGTATCGGTGACCGGGTTGGTGTTGATACTGGAGGCAACCCGGCGCGCGCTGGGGCCGCCGCTAATGATCGTGTGTCTGGTGTTCATCACCTACACTTTTGCGGGGCCGTATATGCCGGAGGTGATAGCCCACAAAGGCGCGAGCCTCAATAAGGGTATGTCGCATTACTACCTCACAACCGAAGGTGTGTTCGGTATTGCGCTCGGCGTATCGGCCAGTATGGTGTTTCTGTTTGTATTATTCGGTTCATTGCTGGAGAAAGCCGGAGCCGGTAACTATTTTATCCGCGTCGCGTTCGCGCTGATGGGCCACATGCGCGGTGGACCGGCCAAGGCGGCCGTGGTGTCGTCGGGAATGACGGGGTTGATATCCGGGTCGGCGATTGCCAACGTCGTCACCACCGGCACCTTCACGATTCCGCTGATGCGGAAAGTCGGTTTCTCGGCGGAAAAAGCCGGCGCGGTTGAGGTGGCGTCGTCCACCAACGGCCAGCTGACGCCGCCGATCATGGGGGCGGTTGCGTTTCTCATGGTGGAATATGTCGGAATTACGTATCTCGAAGTCATTAAACATGCCGCGCTGCCGGCGCTGATTTCGTACATCGCATTGGTGTACATCGTGCATCTGGAAGCGACGAAAGCCGGAATGCAAGGCTTGCCGCGGCGTAGGCCATCGAAGCTATCGCGGACACTGATCAGTTTTTTGTCGACGTTCTTAGGCTTAGTGGTCATGAGCGCGATCGTGTATTACGGCTTGGGTTGGATGAAGGGTGTATTCGGTGATGCTACCGCTTGGATCGCGACGCTGTTAGTCATCGTTGCCTACGTTGCGTTGGTGCAGTACTCCACCCGGTTCCCGGAATTGGACACGGAGATGGAGATCACAGAGCTGCCCGAGCCGGCCCCGACTATCAAAGCCGGGCTCTATTATTTGTTGCCAGTCTTTGTGCTGGTATGGTGTTTAACGGTCGAGCGCCTGTCGCCCGGGCTGTCGGCTTTATACGCCAGCGTATTCATGCTGTTCATATTGTTGACTCAGCGGCCCCTAAAGGCCGTGTTGCGTAAGACCGGCGAAAGCGTTGGTGCCTGCGCCCGGCAAGGGCTCGACGATACCTTCGACGGTTTGATCGCGGGTGCCCGCAATATGATCGGTATCGGTGTCGCGACCGCGGCGGCCGGTATCGTTGTCGGTACCGTGACCTTGACCGGCGTCGGATTGGTCATGGCGGAATTCGTGGAGTTTATCTCCGGCGGTTACATATTATTGATGTTGTTGTTTACCGCGATTCTGAGTCTGATATTGGGCATGGGATTGCCCACCACGGCCAACTACATCGTAGTGTCGTCGCTCATGGCACCGGTTATCGTCACGGTCGGTGGCGATCACGGCTTGATCGTGCCGTTGGTGGCGGTGCATATGTTCGTGTTTTATTTTGGAATACTTGCCGACGATACCCCGCCGGTTGCGATGGCCGGTTTTGCCGCGGCGGCAATTTCCGGTGGCGACCCGATTCGCACCGGTATTCAAGGATTCTTGTACGATATCCGTACTGCGATCCTGCCGTTCATGTTCATTTTTAACACCGAGCTGCTGATGATTGGAATCGAAAACTGGTACCACTTATTGATTACCATCGTCACTGCGGTCATCGCTATGTTGTTGTTTGCGGCCAGTACCCAAGGCTTCTTTCTGGCGAAGAGTAGGATATGGGAATCTCTGGCGCTGTTGCTCGTTGCGTTTACGCTGTTTCGGCCTGGGTACTGGATGGATCAAATCTACCCACCCCTCGAATCGGCGCCCGCTACCAATATCTACGAAATTGCCGAAGCGATGCGCGACGACGCGCAGATCAGGGTGCAGATCAAGGGCGAAGATCTGGAAGGCCGGCAGGTCGACAAGGTGGTGATGTTGCCATTGGGTCCGAAGGCGTCCGGGGCCGAACGTTTGCTGGAAGCGGGGCTCGAATTACGCTTCGAAGAGGACAAGGCATTCGTGGACAATATCGTGTTCGGCAGCACTGCTGAACGCCAGCAAATCGATTTCGACTATGAAATCGCGAGCGTGCAGAGGCCCACCGACCGGCCGCCCAAGCAACTATTCTATATCCCGGCGTTCGTATTACTCGGCTTAATAATAATGTTACAGCTGCGGCGCCGTGAGCCTGAGCCGATTCCGGCAACGACTGCTTAATGGGACGTGCTATGTATAAAAACATCTTGTTGCCGATCGACCTGGACAATGCAAGCTCCTGGGAGCACGCGTTACCCGCTGCAGTCGAACTGTGCCATTCCAGTAGCGCTAACCTGCACGCCCTTACCGTGGTGCCGGATTTCGGTATGAGCATCGTGTCGGCGTATTTTCCAAAGGACTATAAGCCGGAAGCGATGAAGGGCGTAATGGATCATTTTCGAAAGTTCATCGAGGGACATGTGCCGGACGACGTTAATGTCCGGCATATCGTCGGTGAAGGTACGGTCTACGACGTTATCCTGAAAATGGCCGAAGAAGTGAGTGCCGATTTGATCGTGATGGGCTCGCACCGCCCCGAATTCAAGGATTATCTGTTGGGTCCCAACGCATCGCGAGTGGTTCGGCACGCCACCTGCTCGGTGCTCGTAGTACGGGGATAGCCCGCCCGGACACAGGCGTTTACTCCTACAAAAGAGGCGGATTTCGCATACGCTCTATCCGCCCTGCGGTTTCGGGATTTTTGTCGCCGCGGCCTAAATCGCTGAAGTATTTGTGTCGATCTACGGTCTAATGATTGTATTCTCTCCAGAGGGGAAAAAGTCATGCGAATATGGGGAATTTTATTAGCATCCGGATGGTTTTTATTGACCGGATGCCAGTCGATCACCGCGCCCGATTCAAACAACTCGCCGTGGTACGTTACGCCACAAGTTGGCTCGTATATCGAATTACACCAGGAGCTGACCGCACCCCGGGGTAAACGCATATATATTCAGTATGGGGAAGCGCGACCTAAGCGCGACATAAACGAGCGCGAGCCCTATTGTCAGTTCTACGTTGACCGCAGGGGTGCGGAGATGCGCGAGCCATTAGTCATTGCCAAAGATCGGTTCATGATTGAAAGGGTGTTTAGAAAAACAGACATTACTGGACTAGTGAGGGTACGCTATGCGTCTTCTGATGATGGCATGGATTTTGACGGTAGTCCGAGTGAGCAAACGATGTCTACTTATATGGAGATTTTCTCGGACCGGCAACCGCAGGTGACCCGTTTGATTTGTTCGCGTTGGGCCGATCCCTATTTTGACAATCACGTCCGGATAAACGAGATCCGAGAAAGCCTGGGGAACCTCGTGAAGCTTGTGCCTGCGGGGTAGCGATTACCAGGGTCCGCAAACCACCCGGCGGGGTAACCCACGGTTGGGATGGATTTTTGTGTGGTAATCTTGCCCCTTTGAAGCCACAACACAATTTCGAGTATGGCCGCAGGCTCTAAGACGGTTCCCCTGGAACGAGTTAAAGCACTTTTTTTCAAATCCGCGCAGTTGCTCGAGCAAGGCGACGCTGTAGGTGCGAAAAAGGGGTTGGCCAAAGTGGTCAAACAACTGCCCGACAGTGCGATGGCCTGGTACAACTTAGGCTTGAGCCATCAACATCTTGAAGAATATCATAAAGCGACAGTCGCCTATAAAAAGACCGTTCGTTTTCAATCAGACTTTATCGATGGTTGGGTCAATCTAGGACTGTCGTATAAATCGATGGGCCAAACGGATGAAGCAGAGCAAGCCGGCAAATCGGCGTTAGCGATCGATCCGAATCACCCGCGGGCACTCAATCTGATTGGCACGCTGGAGGCCGAGCAAGGCCACTATGAACCGGCCAAAGAGTGCTTCGAGCGAGCGTTGACAAGCCAATCGGATAATATCGATGCGCGCTTCAACCTTGCCAATTTACATCTCGGAAAGGGGGATAGCCAGTTAGCGCTGGAGGCCGCGACGCCACTTTTCGAGCAGCAACCGGAAAAAAAGGACTATCGACAGCTGTACGCGCAAATCTGGATTAACCTGGACGACAGGCAACGGGCAGCTCCTGTTGTTCTGGAACTGGAAAAACAATACCCCGACGACACCGACATACAAATCCTCGGACTGTCCTACCGGGAACTGATTCGTGATCATTTTGGCGCCATCGAAATCGCGGAGAAATTGTTAGAAAAACAACCCGACGATGCCAGCGTGTGGAGTTCCCTTGGCAGCGCTTATTTTCAGCTCGATAGCATCGACAAAGCGAAATCTTGTTATGAAAAAGCAATCGAATTGGATTCGACATCCGCAGAGTACGAAAACAACTTAGGTTTAACCTTTGCATCGACCGGCGATAAGAAAAACGCTGAACGTCATTATCGCCGGGCCATAGAAATGAATCCAGGATACACCGAAGTGTATAGAAACATCGTCGCAATGAAGCGGTTCAGTTCAATCGATGACCCTGATGTGGCGGAGATGAAAAAACTTTGGAATCAGGATGACTTAAGCGATTTTATTCGAACCAAACTAGCGTTCGCATTAGGCAAGGTCTACGATGACGTTGGAATGTATGACGAGGCATTCGACACGTATCGATTGGGCAACGATCTCAAGTTCCAGGATACGAAGATCGAACTCGACAAATATTTCGCGCATATCGATCGGATCCCCATTATTTTCGATGGGCCTCCGGTCAACCTTGTTAGACAAGAAACGCGAATCAAACCGATTTTCATTCTCGGCATGCCGCGCAGCGGAACCACCCTGGTGGAACAAATTATTTCACGACATCCCAGTGTTTACGGGTGCGGAGAGCTACCCTGCATCGAGCGATCGATCACTCGCATGGAGAAAAAGGCCGACCCACAGCGGGTATACCCCGATGACTTCTGGAAAATCCCTAAGGATACTTTCGCGACCGAAGTGACACAATACGTCGACTGGGTAGAGCGGCTGCACGATATTAAGACCCCCTTTATTACCGACAAAATGCCGTTCAACCTGGTGCATGTCTGGTTGATCAAGGCAATGTTTCCCGATGCCCCGATCGTGCATTGCCGGCGGCATCCTTTGGATGTCATTACATCGAACTATTTTCAGTTGTACGCAACGGATATCAGTTTCGTCTATAACCTCGAAAAGCTGGCGAATTACTATATTCGTTATTACCGGTTGATGGAGCATTGGAATCATATTTTTGACGGCGAGATCACAACGATCCAATACGAGACCCTGGTGCAGGATCCGGAGGCACAAACGCGAGGCCTTATCGATGCCATCGGGTTGCCGTGGGACGAAGCGTGTCTCGACCAGAAACGTTCGGATACCGCGGTGAGGACCGCCAGTATCTGGCAAGTACGCCAGGGAATTTACACTCATTCCAGAGAACGGTGGCGTAACTACGAGAAACAGTTGAACCCCGCCATCGACATATTGGTACGTGAGGGAATTCTTAACGAGTCGTTGGCATATGTTAACGGGTAGTCCAAACCAATGGGCATAAAAAAACCGGGGCACTAATGCCCCGGTTTCACAAGCTGATTCGATTTCTACAGCATTATTGTATCAATTAGAAATCGTAACGCATTCCTAAAATAATGTGATTGAAGTCATTACCAAATGTCGGGCCATTGTCAGCATCTACCCAAGCACTTTCCACGTAGGTCTGAAAGCCCCCGCCCATTTTGTGGTAAAAATTGAGAGTAAGCTGTGATGGTTCCGCATTCGGGCCGTCATCGGCAATTAGGTACCCAACCATTAATTTATTCATACCCCACGTTCCATGGTAATAGATCGATGCGGTATCTTCGTCCCTGCCTTGCACTCCGGATTTCACTCCCTCATCAATACTATACCAAGCGACGTCAACATGGTGGTCGCCCCAGGCGTAGGATGCGCCAACGGCAATTCTGTCGTCATCATCCCGGTTTAGGCCCGTGTCCGGATCAATATCATAGAAGTCGGAGTCGACAGCCAAGCCGATCGTGAGACTGTCATTGACTGCAAAGGACACACCGATACCGATACCATCGATATCCTCACCACGATCTCGACTAATATTTTTCTCCAGATCCCCTCCCGCGCCATCACTGGAAATACGCGCGTCGATTGCGAAACTTACCGGCCCCACGCTATTGGAATACTTAATGGTGTTGGATGTACGCAGAGGTTTGGTGCCGATAGACGATCCGAGATAATAACCTAAGGAAAATGTCGGAGACATATACGTACCGACCGCGTTAAAAAATGCACTCCATTGATTGCCGATCTTGACACTACCGAAATCGCCGCTTAATTCGACCCAACCTAA